>NZ_JBHXBO010000018.1:0-34166 GCF_042726775.1 Oerskovia sp. NPDC060287 | reverse complement strand
GGTCCGCGACCAGGGGGCTCTTCGTTCGGCCCGCGCCGCCCCGTGTCGTCGGGGCTTTTTTGGTGAGGCGTGCTGGGAGGTGATTGGCGTGGTCGGTACGCTTGGCACACTATTTATGATGGGAGAAGCGGAGCAGGGCGGTCCGGCATAACGTGGCGACATGACGGAACGCCCCGACCCCGCACCCGTGCGCCAGCTCCGCCTCGTCGTCGAGGCGGAGGACTACGAGGCCGCGCTCACGTTCTTCCGCGACGTGCTGGGCCTCCCCCAGGAGGCCGCCTACAGCGGCACCGGCGGCGCCCAGGTGGCGATCCTCGACGCCGGGCGCGCCACCCTGGAGCTCGCGAACCCCGCGCAGAAGCGCATGATCGACGACGTCGAGGTGGGCAGGCAGGTCGCTCCCCCGCTGCGCGTCGCGTTCGAGGTGTCCGACACCGCAGCCGTCACGACGGACCTGGTCGCAGCCGGGGCTCGCCTGGTCGCCCCGCCCGTCCGCACCCCCTGGAGCTCGCTCAACGCGCGGCTCGAGGCGCCCGCCGGTCTGCAGATCACGGTCTTCCAGGAGCTCGACCCCGAGGTGCCCCGCTCCCCCGGCGACGCAGACCGCACGGCCTGAGCCCCGTCGTCGGGCCCCGCGGGACCTGCCGACGCGCTACTCCCCTGCCGACCCCTGGGCCGCGCCCAGGACCTCCGGGTCCGCGTGCCACGCCCGGCGGACCTGCTCGAAGCGCGTCGGCAGCGGCGGACGCACCCCGCCGTACCGCGCGTTGGTCCGCTGCACGAACCTGCGCCACGAGAGCACCAGGCCCTGCTTGGTGATGGGCAGACCGCTGGCCACCGTGACGCCGTTGTCGTGCGTGTGGTGAACGGTCAGGAGCAGTGCTCGCGGGATCGACCCCTCGAGCTCGGAGCAGAGGTCCTCCCGGACGTCCATCCAGCGGCGCAGGACCATGACGACCCCCGGTTCGAGGCGGTGCTCACGGACCGTGCGGTGCTTGCCGTGCTGCACGACGACGCGCCCCTCGCCCGCCTGGGCCCCCGCCGGGCCCAGGTCGAGAGAGTCGACCGTGCAGCGCAGCAGGTCCGAGTACCGGGCGCCCGTGGCGCGGGTCAGCCCGACGATCACGGCCAGGCGAACCATCTCCGGCTTGGTCGAGGCGTACATCGCGGCGACCGAGAGCTCCCGCCAGACCCACTCCGCCTCGTCGCGCGTCACGGGTGGACGCGGGTAGCGCGGCGCGAGGGCCGTCGCGGTCTCACCGCCCGGAGAGCCGGCGTCGGGCACGTGTGGCACGGGCGGGCTCGTCCCGTCCGTCGGGGCGTCCTGGGGTGAGTCGGCGTCGTCGGTGACCATGGAGCGAACCTACCCGCTTGGCACACTATTTTCCACGACCAGACACGGCGGGTCGCGCCGCACGTCGCCGCAGGCTCAGGCCTCCCGCAGCCGCCGCGTGAGGTCGTCGATCTCGCCCAGGACCTCGGTCGCAGCCCACACGCCGTGCCGCTGCGACGTCGAGATCCGCGAGAGGACCCCCGCGTCCGTGAGGCGGCCCAGCGCCTCGTAGGCCGCCGCCCCGGACGTCCCCGCGACCTGCCGCGCGAGGTCCCCGTCCAGCACGGGGTGGTCGAGGAGCGCATCGAGGATCGACGCCGCGGCCGACCCTGCGCGCGGGCGCACCTCGGACCGCCACAGCCCCGGGAGCTCGGCGAGGTTGTCCGCGGAGATCCGCGCCTCCTGCGCGGCCATCGACGCGCTGGTGGCGAGGTATCGCACGAACTGCGCCGCCCTCCCCTCGCGGTAGGCGTTGACGCGTGCGAAGTACTCCCCCGTGTCGGCGAGCATGGCCGAGGCGACGGGCACGACCAGCGTCGGCGCGAGCCCGCGGCGACGCCACACGGCCCCGATCAGGGCCCTGCCGATGCGGCCGTTGCCGTCGGTGAACGGGTGGACCGACTCGAACTGGGCGTGTGCGATCGCCGCCTGGGCCACGGCGGGGAGGTCGTCGCGCCGGAGGAACTCGACCAGGTCCTCCATGTACGCGGGCACGAGCTCGGGCGGCGGCGGGACGTGCACGGCTCCGCGGGGTGAGTAGTCGGACCCGCCGATCCAGTTCTGGACGGTCCGGAGGGTGCCCGCCACGGGACCGTCCAGGGGGTCGTCCTTGAGCAGCGTCCGGTGGGCCGCGAGGACGTCGTCGAGCTCGATCGCCCCTGCGGCGCCTGCCGCGTCGACCAGCCTCGACACCGCCCGCGCCGCCGCGACCGTGACCTGGGCGTCCTTGCTGGCCCGCATGCCGATCGTGGCCTTGGCCAGGTCGGCGAGGCTCGCGTCGTGACGCTCGATCCGCGACGACGCCACGGCCTCGGTCCGCAGCAGGAACGTGGCGAACGACGACAGGACCGGGCCGTGGACCGCGTCGAGGCGCGTGATGTCCACAGCGGCGCGCTCGATGCGGGCGGCGTCCTCGGCCGTCGGCACGTACGCGACCTCGGCGATCAGGGGCGGCAGCGAGACCGTGACCTCGCGCAGCATCCGGTCCTCGCGCGGACCTCGGGTCGCCGAGCGCCAGGGCCGCACCTCGCTCGTGTGGCGCGGCCAGTCCGGCCCGTCCGTCGTGCTGCTCGTGCTGGCCGAGGTCATCGACAACCTTTCCTTGGACACCCTTTGCTCAAGGTTATGCCCTCTAACCTTGACGTGGCGAGCCGGAAGTCCAGGTTGGCTAGGCTGGTCGGCGATGACCTCCCACCCGCGCTCCCCCGGCGCCGCCGACGGCGACCCGCCGCTCCCCTCGACGGTCGCGCGCCCCGTCGAGCACGAGCTCGTGGTCAAGAAGTCCCGGTTCATCACCCTCCTGCACCCCGTCACGACGGTCGCGGACGCCGAGGCCGTCATCGCACGCGTCCGCAAGGAGCACTGGGACGCCCGGCACCACTGCACGGCGCTCGTGGTGGGGACCCATGCCGACCAGCAGCGCTCGAGCGACGACGGCGAGCCCTCGGGCACAGCCGGCATCCCCATGCTCGAGGTCCTGCGGCACCGCCACGTGACCGACGTCGTCGCGGTCGTCACCCGCTACTTCGGCGGCGTCCTGCTCGGCGCCGGGGGCCTCGTCCGGGCCTACTCGAACGCCGTGAGCGAGACGCTCGACCTGGCCCCGGTCCTGCGCCGCGAGGTCATGGTCGAGGTCGCCGTCGAGGTCCCTCACGCGGAGGCCGGCCGGATCGGCAACGTGCTGCACGAGTGGTGCGCGACCCACGGCGCGGTGCTCGAGGGCACCGACTACGCCGCTCGTGCCACCTACCGCCTGCTCGTCCCGCCCCCGCAGCTCGTGCCGCTCGAGGCCGACCTCGCGTCGGCGTCGAGCGGCACGCTGTCACCGGCCGTGGGTGACCGCCGGATCGTCGACGTCCCCGCCTGAGCCAGGGCGCGGGCGAGGGCCCCTCCCCGGCCGCGCGACGCCGTCGGGCATCAGCAACCTGCCCGAGGGGACCACGTCCCTCTCAGGGCACCCTCGGCGCCCTCGTGGGGCCCGTCCCCGGACACCCGCGGCCCGTGGCGCTCGCCCCACGGCGTCGCGCGACGATCAGGAACCCGCGGCGATCCCCGCGGGCCCCACGCGCGCGCCGTCCGGGACGCTCGACGGCGTACCCGCGTCCTCCAGGACCGCATCTCCCTCGGCCACCACGTCTCGGCCGAACGACCAGTCGCCGTGCACCGTGAGGCTGTTCGCGCCGCGCAGCGACGGAATCCCCTGGGCGAACCGCGCGTCGAAGTCACCTACGAGCTTGTAGTACGCGCCGTCGAGGTCGATCAACGGCGCCTCGACCGTGG
Organism: Oerskovia sp. NPDC060287; assembly: GCF_042726775.1. Lineage (NCBI taxonomy): Bacteria > Bacillati > Actinomycetota > Actinomycetes > Micrococcales > Cellulomonadaceae > Oerskovia > Oerskovia sp. NPDC060287. Next base: position 30,334 of record NZ_JBHXBO010000018.1, on the reverse strand, counting down.
CCCTGAGCGTGAAGTCCTCGGCGAGCTCGTAGACGTCCGAGCGCAGCAGGAGCAGGTCGCTCGTCGCCTTGACGGGCAGGAACCGGCTGCGGTCGACCTCGATCACGGTCGATCCCTCGAAGACCTCGATCGCGGCCCCCATGGCCGACTCCATCTGGATCACGGGCGTCGACGACGGGTCGGTCGGGTCGACCGTCTTGGGGTTGACGATGAGGGGCAGCTCGAGGACTCCCCCGGTCCGCTCGAGCTCGGCCGCCAGCGCCCGCAGGTCGAGCCACAGGTTGTTGGTGTTGAAGAACTTGTGCCGCTCGATGTCCCCGGCGGCGGCCAGGTCCTCCTCGGGGGTCTGCGCGGTCTCGCGCAGCACCAGGCGGCTGTCCGAGCGCCGCACGACGACGTGGCCACCCTTGCGGTCCGCGGGCGTCCTCCGGGCCACCTCCGCCGCGAAAGGAGCGCCCGACGCCGCGAACCAGCCGGCCATGGCCGCGTCCGGAGATGCTCCGAGGTTGTCCGAGTTGGACACGCTCGCGTACAGGTAGCCGGCGTCGAGCAAGGTCTGGAGCGCCCCCGACGCCACGAGGGCCGTGTACAGGTCGCCGTGCCCGGGCGGGCACCACTCGAGGTCCGGGTCCGCCGGCCACTCGACCGGCTCGAGGTCGTCCCCGCGCAGCTTGGGCTCACGGTTCTGCAGGAAGTCCAGGGGCAGCCCGTCGACCGCGAGGTCGGGGTAGGCCGCGAGCGCCGCGAGGGTGTCGTCGCGGGTGCGGAAGCTGTTCATGAAGAGCAGTGGCAGCGGGGCGCCGGTGGCGGCGCGGGCGGCGCGGACCTGGCGGGCGATGATGTCGAGGAAGGTGAGGGGGGCGGCTTCGGGGCTGTCCGTGGTGCGCACGGTGAGGAGCGACTTGGCGCGGTCCATGCCCATGGAGGTGCCGAGTCCTCCGTTGAGCTTGATGAGGACGGTGCGGGAGAGCGCGTCGGCGCCGTGCTGGGGGGTGACGTCGAGCTCGTCGCGGTGGGTGACGTCGGTGAGGGGTTCGATGTCGGCTTCGGGGACGGTGCCGGTGGCGCCGTCCTGCAGGAGTGCGTAGAAGCGGCTGAAGACGTCGATCGCGGTGGGGTGGACCCCGGCGTCGGCCATCTTGTGCTGGGAGTGGGTGAGGCCCTGGCTGCTCATGGTGTCGATGCTAGGACCGGTGGGCGGGTTCGCGCCGGGTGGGCCGTGGTGTGCCGGTCACATGCGGGGTGCCGGGGGGCGGGGCTACTCGAAGCGGGAGGGGTCTCCTGCGCCGACGCGCACGACCTCGGCCGCGCCGGAGGAGAAGTCGACGACGGTGGTGGGTTCGGTGCCGCAGTCGCCGGAGTCGACGACGGCGTCGACCTGGTGGTCGAGGGCTTCCTTGATCTCCCACCCCTGGGTCATGGGCTCGTCCTCGCCGGGGAGCAGGAGGGTGCTGGACAGGAGGGGTTCGCCGAGGGCGCGCAGGATGGCCTGGGTCACGGCGTGGTCGGGGATGCGGACGCCGACGGTCTTCTTCTTGGGGTGCGCGAGGCGTCTGGGCACCTCGGAGGTCGCGGGCAGGATGAAGGTGTAGCTGCCGGGGGTGGAGGCCTTGATGGCGCGGAAGGCGGCGTTGTCGATCTTGACGAGCTGTCCGAGCTGTGCAAAGTCGGCGCACACGAGCGTGAAGTGGTGCTTGTCGCCGAGGTGGCGGATGTCGCGGATGCGCTGGGTGGCGCTGTGGGAGTCGAGCCGCGCGCCGAGGGCGTAGCAGGAGTCGGTGGGGTAGGCGATGAGGGCGTCGTCGCGCAGGAGCGTGACGATCTGGTCGATCGCGCGGGGCTGGGGGTCGACGGGGTGCACGTCGAAGTACTTCGCCATGGACCGAGCGTAGGCCAGCGCGGCTCGGCGTGCCGCGCGCCGGGGTGGGAGGAGAATCTGTGGGATGCGACTGGCTACCTTCAACATCCTGCACGGGCGGTCCACGGTCGACGACGTGGTGGACGTCGACCGGTTCGCGCGTGCGGTGGCGGACCTGGGTGCGGACGTGCTGGCGCTGCAGGAGGTGGATCGCAACCAGCGGCGTTCTGGGCACGTGGACCTGGCCGGGGTCGCGGCGGAGGCCATGGGCGCCGTCGACCACCGGTTCGCGGCGACGATCGACCGGCGGGGGGTCGGGGGGCGCGCGCAGTACGGTGTGGCGCTGCTCTCGCGCTTCCCCGTCCACGAGTGGCGGGTCCTGCCTCTCCCCCGTCGTCCGTGGTGGCGGCCGCTCCCGCGGGGGAACGACGTGCGGCGTCCACGGTGGCGCCTGGACGAGCCGCGGACGGCGTTGGCCGCGGTCGTGCTGTCGCCGCAGGGCCCGTTGACCGTGGTCGCGACGCACCTGAGCTTCCTGGACGGCTGGGGCGAGCGGCAGCTCGACCACGTGGCGGCGGGCCTCGCGGGCGCCCCGCGTCCCCTGGTGCTGCTGGGGGACATGAACCTGCGCTCGGAGATCCCGGCGGCCGTCACGGGGTGGAGCCCGCTGGTGGTGGCCCGGTCGTACCCGGTCGCGCACCCGACGCTGCAGATCGATCACGTCCTGGCCGACGGGGCGGTCCGTCCGACGTCACCGGGGCGGTCGGTCGACACGGGGCTCTCGGACCATCGGGCGCTCGTGGTGGACGTGGAGATCGAGCCTTTCGGCTGAGTCGGGGGGCAGGCCGCCCGTCGTTCGAACAGGAGTTCGACGGCGTCGGCACGCTCGCGGGCCATCGATAGAACACCTGTTCGAACCATGGTCGGAGATCCCCTCAGAACTGTCGAACAGGCGTTCGATTCCTTGCCCGCCCGTGGGGCGAGGGCACTTCTCCCCCGCTCAGAGCGCCTGCCCGTGCGTGATGCGCACGACGGGCAGGCGCAGCGCCCCGGGCGCCCCGGCGGGCACGGCCGGCCTGAGCGGCTCGACCGGTGCCACACGGCGATAGGTGCTGCCGAGCGGGGGACGCGGGTCGGTCTCCCCGCGGCGCGGCCACATCGCGACCGCGCGCTCTGCCTGGGCCGTGATGGTCAGCGAGGGGTTGACGCCGAGGTTCGCGCTCACCGCGGCCCCGTCCAGGACGTGCAGCCCCGGGTGGCCGAACACCCGTTGGTACGCGTCGATCACGCCGGTCCCGGGTGACTCGCCGATCGCGCACCCGCCCAGGAAGTGGGCCGTGAGCGGCATGCCGAACGGTTCGCCGATGCTGCCGCCGGGCGCTCCGCCCATGACCTGGGCCAGGCGCCTGGCGGCCTCGTGGGCCGCCGGGATCCATCCGGGGTTCGGTGCGCCGTGCCCCTGGCGCGAGGTCATCCGACGCCGGCCCGTCCACGTGCGCCGCGTGTACGTCGTGAGCGAGTTGTCGTGGCTCTGCATGACCAGGGCGATCACGGTGCGCTCGGACCACCCGCGCAGGTCGACCATGGCGGGCAGGCGTCGACGCTGGGCCCACAGCTCGCGCAACCAGGCACCGGGCGAGGGCGCGCTCCCGGGACGGGCTGCGTCGTCGGGCACGGGCCCCTCCCCCGGTGTGCGCGGGCCGCGAGCGCCGCGGGGCGTGACGAGGACGGTCTGCAGGAGCGCCATGGCGTTCGAGCCGCGCCCGTAGCGCACGGGTTCGACGTGCGTGTGGGTGTCGGGGTGGAACGAGGACGTGATCGCGACGCCGCGCGTGTAGTCGGGCACGGGCGCACCGGCGGGGCGCCGGTCGGCCGTGGCGCCCAGGAGGGCCTCGGAGTTGGTGCGGGTGAGCATGCCGAGGCGCTCGGACAGGTGGGGCAGGGTGCCTGCGTCGCGCTGGGCGTGCAGGAGCAGCTGGGTCCCGTGGGCGCCGGCGGCGAGGACGACCTGCCGGGCGGTCCACCGGGTGGGCCGGGAGAGCGGGCGGTCGGTACGCCGCGAGGTGACCTCGTAGCCCCCGTCCGGCAGCGGGGCGATGCGGGTCACGGTCGTCAGGGGGCGGATCCTCGCCCCCGCCTGCTCGGCGAGGTGCAGGTAGTTCTTGACGAGCGTGTTCTTGGCGCCGTGACGGCAGCCGGTCATGCACTGGCCGCACTCGAGGCACCCGCGCCGCTCGGGGCCGGCGCCGCCGAAGAACGGGTCGGGCACGGGCACGCCGGGGGCGCCGAACAGCACGCCCACGGGCGCGGGCGTGAAGGTGTCCCCGACGCCCATCTCGCGCGCGACCTGGCTCATGGCCTCGTCGGCGGGCGTGCTGCCCGCGTACGTGACGACGCCGAGCATGCGCCGGGCCTGGTCGTAGTAGGGCGCGAGCTCGGCCTTCCAGTCGGTCAGCTGGCCCCACGACGGGTCGGCGTAGAACGCGTCGAGCGGCTCGTAGAGCGTGTTGGCGTAGACGAGGGACCCTCCGCCGACCCCGGCACCGGCCAGGACGAGCACGTCCCGCAGGCGGTGCACGCGCTGGATGCCGAGGCACCCGAGCCGCGGGGCCCACAGGAAGTCGCGCAGGTGCCAGGAGGTCGCGGCGAAGTCCTCGTCGGCGAAGCGTCGCCCGGCCTCGAGGACCGCGACCCGGTATCCCTTCTCGGTCAGCCGCAGGGCCGCGACCGACCCGCCGAAGCCCGAGCCGACCACCAGCACGTCGACGTCGTGGGCGGTCGCCCGGCGCGGGTCCGGTGGGACGTCGTCGGTCATGCTCGTGGCCACCTCGTCGTTCGTGCGGGCGCCCCGTCGCGCCCGGCAGGTCCTCATCCTGCCACCAGCCCGGGGGGCGGGTGTCCGCACCCGCTGCGAGTCCGCGAGCGCCGACCTAGCGTGGGGCGGGACCGGCCCGACGCGCGACACGGGAGACGTCCCGGGAACAGTGCGGGGGGTCACGGGCGGCGAGCCCGTCTTCTGAGGCCGTAGCCCGCTCGGGCCGCAGCGGCGGTCTCGCACTAGCCTGGACGCGGGTCGAGAACAGGCTCGCACACACCGCAGGGGTCCTCGGAGGCCGACGATGCCCACGACCATCGCCCAGCTCATGTCCACGACGTTCTGCACGGTCGAGCAGAGCGCGAGCGTCGCGAGCGTCGCGCGCGCGATGATCGACGAGGACGCGGGCGACGCGGTCGTGCTCGACCACGGTGACGTGGTGGGCATCCTCACGGACCGCAGCATCGTGCGGGCCCTGGCGGCCGACGCCTCGCCCGACCACCCCGTGGGCGGGCTGTGCACCGAGGACCTCGTGGTCCTCAGCCCCCAGGACCCCGCCCGGGAGGCCGTGCGGATCATGGAGCGCCACGCCCTGCTGCGCCTGCCCGTGATGGTCGGGGCCGAGCTGGTGGGGATCGTGCGGCTCTCGGACCTCGTGACCGCGATCGAGCGCGGACTGGTCACCGTGACCGAGACGCAGGGCGCCGGGAGCCCACCGGGCGCGTGAGCCACGTCGCGCCGCGGCGCCCGCCGTCCGAGCCGTGCACCGGGACCCCGGCCCGGCGCGTAGCGTTGTCCCCGACAGGTGAAGGACCGGCGCGACCGTGCGCCGGGCACCGGACACCCCCGAGCACGGACGGGTACGCACCATGACACAGGAGCTCGAGCAGGAGACCGGCACCGTCGGCCCCTCGACGGTCGAGTACGGCACGGGAGCGAGCACGGCCGCGGCGGTCGAGTCGTCCGTCGCGGCCGCGGCACGCGCGCTGGCCGAGGAACCGAGCCTCCAGGAGACCCTCGACCGGATCGTGGAGCTCGCGGTCGCGATGGTCGACGGCTGCGACGCCGCAGGCATCTCCCTGGTGACCCGCAGGGGCCGCATCGAGACCCCGGCGGCGTCGCACGCGCTGGCCCGGCGCGGCGACGAGCTCCAGTACGCGCTGAACGAGGGACCGTGCCTGGACGCGATCCGTGAGACCGACCTGGTGCGCACCGACGACCTGGCCACCGAGCCGCGCTGGCAGCGCTGGGCCGACCAGGTCCAGGACGAGCTGGGCGTGCGCTCGATGCTGTGCGTCCAGCTCTTCACGAGCGAGACGTCGCACGGCGCCCTCAACCTCTACTCCCGGTCCGTGGCCGCGTTCCCCGCCACGACGCTCTCGATGGTCTCGACGTTCGCCGCGGTCGCGGCCGCCGCCCTGACCGCGGCCCGCACCGAGGAGCAGCTCACGAGCGCCGTGCAGACCCGCACCGTGATCGGGCAGGCCCAGGGGATCCTCATGGAGCGCCACCAGCTGTCCGCGCAGCGCGCGTTCGCGGTCCTGAGCCGGGTCTCGCAGGACTCCAACGTGAAGCTCTACGACCTCGCACGTCAGGTCGTCGAGACCCGGGTCCTGCCCCTGCGCGCGAGCGCCGACTAGCCCCTGGGGCACCGCCTGGCCCCGGCTCGGTCGCCCCGCGCCCGGCGGGACGCGGGGCCGGGGCGTTCCCCGCCCCCGCGGCCGGGCTCAGCCCGCGGCCGCCCCCTTGCGCCGGAAGAGCTGCGCCCCGCCCGCACGGCTCACGCTGCCGGGCTCGAGCGCCGCGAGGCAGGCGTCGGCGCGCTCCTTGGCGTCCGCGCCCAGACCGCCCGCGACGACCAGCGCGTCGAGCAGCTCGCGGGCCACGTCCGGCAGGCGCCGGCTGCTCTCGCTCGCGTGCACCACGAGCAGGTCCAGGGCACCGTCCGAGTCCAGCCCGTGCGTGGCCATCAGCACGCCCTTGGCCTGGTCGACGACGGCACGGTCCGCGAGCCCCACCGCGACCTGGCGCGTCACCTCCCGGCGCAGCGCGTCCTCGTGGGCGGCGGTGGAGTCCACGACCAGGCCCACGACCTCCACGACGGCCCCCGAGGCGTCCCGGCGGCCCTGGCCCGTGACGGTGACCGTCCTGGTCCGGCCCCGGGCGTCGACGATCCGGTGGCTGCAGCTGAAGGGGCGGCCCGTGGTCCGCAGCATCGCGACCTCCCGCAGGACCGCGTCGCGGTCGTCGGGATGCTTGTGCGAGGCGAGGAGCGCGGCGGTGGGCGCGACCGATCCCGGGGCCAGCCCGTGCAGGAGGTACATCTCGTCGGACCACCACCACTCGCCCGTGCGCAGGTCCACCCGGTACTGCGCCGTGGGGTGCGCCCGGCCGATGCTCAGCGCCTCGGCCAGGGGGTCCCGCCGGCGACGGCGGGGGGTTCGTTCGGTCGTCATGGGGTCTCGCTCTCAGCACGAAAGTGTCGAGGGGCCGCTTCCTGACTCCTAGGTGCCCCACCTTAGGCCTGGGCGAGCACGAGGGCCAGCACGCCCCTGCGCCGGGGCCGGCACGGGCCAGGCGCGGGCAGGGCCGTCGGCGCCGTGGCGCCCGCCTCAGCCCTCGAGCGCGTGGTGCGGCGGCAGCGGGTAGAGGGTGTGCTCGGTGTGGTGCAGGACGTTCGTGACGAGCGCGCCCACGTGCTCGGTGGCCTGGGCGTAGAAGACGCTCGTGCCCTCGCGTCGGGACGTCACCAGGTGGCCCGCGCGGAGCTTGGCGAGGTGCTGGGAGACCGCGGGCACGGGCCGGTCGAGGGCCTCGGCGATGGCCGTGACCGACATCTCGGTGCCGGTCAGCATCTGCAGCACGGCCAGGCGCGTGCGGTCGGCGAGCAGCCGCAGCACCTCGACCGCCCGGTCGAGGTCGGCCTCGGGGGGAGCGGTGGGTCTGACGTCGCGCTGCGTGGTGGCCATCCCCCTCATGCTCCCACCTGGGCGCCCGACCGCGCGGCAGGCGCAGCGTCCGGGCCGGGTGCGTCGCCCCGCGCGCCGGGGACCGGCCACAGCGACCGCGCAGCCAGGGTCGCGCCGAGCGCGACCAGGGCGAGCACGCCGGCGGCCCACGACAGGCTGAGCGCCCCCAGCAGCCCCGCGAGCGGGTACGTCACCAGCCAGCACGCGTGGGACAGGGAGAACTGCGCGGCGAACGCGACGTGCAGGTCGTCGGGACCGACCGCCCGGCGCACCACGCGCCCCACGGGCGTCTCGACCGCGGACCAGCCGGCGCCGATCGCCGACCACGCGAGAGCCACCCCGACCAGGGCGACGTCCTGCGGGGCCGCGAGCACCAGCGGCACGACGGCGCAACCCACGCTCAGGAGGGCGGCTCCCCCGAGCATCACGCGCCGCTCGGGCACCGCGCGCAGCACACGGGGCAGGGCGAGCGCGGCGGCCACCGACCCTCCGCCGCACACCGCCAGGAGGAGAGCGACGCCGTCGGGCCCGAGCCCCAGCACGTCCCGGGCCACCACGACGCTCTGGACCAGCACGAACGAGACCGCCGCCGCGACCGCCAGGTCGAGCGCGAGCACCGGACGCAGGGCGGGCGTGCGCACGAACAGCACCACGCCCCGGCGCAGCCGCCACCCGAACGAGCCCTCCGGTCCCGAGGGCGCTCCCGCGGGCTCGTGCACCCGCCGCGGGAGCGCGACCGAGACCACGAGCAGCGCCGAGGCCCCGAACCCCACCGCGGTCCCCCAGAAGAGCTGGGACGGGCTCAGGACCAGCAGGAGCACGGCCGCGAGCGCCGGGGACGCCACGGCCTCCAGGTCGTAGGCCAGGCGCGAGAGGGACAGGGCCGAGGTGTAGTCGCGCTCGTCGGGCAGGACGTCGGGCACCACGGACTGGAACGTGGGGGTGAACGTGGCCGAGGCGCACTGCAGGATCACGACGAGGACCAGGACCTGCCAGACCTCGCCCACGAACGGCAGCGCCAGCGCGACGCCCAGGCGCACGAGGTCCGCCCCGACGAGCACCGCGCGGCGCGGCGCGCGGGCGAGGAGGGCCGCGGCGAGCGGGGCCAGGACGACGTAGGCGACCATCTTGACGGTGAGGACGGTCCCGAGCACCGCGCCAGCGCGCGGCCCCGCGAGGTCGTAGGCGAGCAGGCCCAGGGCGACGTTCGCGACGCCCGTGCCCGCGAGCGCGACGACCTGGGCGGTGAACAGTCGCCGGTAGACCGGGTGGGACAGGGCGGAGAGCATGCCCTCATCATCCTGCTTGCTTGCGCAGTGATGCAACTATGCAACCAGTCGACCCGGACCCGCCCGGACGTGGGATCCTGGAGCCGTGTCCGACCTGACGTCCCGTCGTATCCCGCCCGGCCCCATCCTGCAGGCGCTGCGCACGCACCGCTTCCTGCCCGACTGGACGCTCGACGTGCCACAGCTCGCGTTCGAGCACGCGCTGGACCTCGCCGAGGGCGACCCGCGACGCCTCGTGCTCGAGGAGGACGGCACGATCCGCGTGGAGAACTCCCCGCAGCCCTGAGGGCTAGACCTTGCCGTGCGGGTAGATGTCCGCGAGCACGGGCTCGAAGGGGCGCGAACGCAACGTCATGCCCGCCTCGAGGGGCGTCCGCCCGGCCTTGGCGCTGTTGCACGCCTCGCACGCGGCCACCGCGTTCATCCAGCTCGTGGGGCCGCCCTGGCACCGGGGCACCACATGGTCCATGGTCGTGGCGGGCGCACCGCAGTAGCCGCAGCGGTGCCGGTCCCGGCGCAGGAGCGCCGCCCGCGAGTAGGGGACCCGTCCCGTGCGCTCGTAGACCCAGCGGGTGTGGACGTAACGGACCAGCTCGACCGAGACGGGACGCTGGTAGGGGCCGAAGGTCTCGCCCTCGACGGCCTCGCGCACCGCGGCGACCCGCCGGTGCAGCATGCGGATCGCGTGCCCCAGCGAGACGCGGCCCAGGACCTGCCCGCCCCCCAGGTTGTAGATGAGGACCTCGCTCATCGACCGACTCCCGTCTGCGTCCCGTGGCGTCGTGGTCCTCGACGCCACGGGCGCTCGCGCTGCATGCGGAGAGGGCGGGAATCGAACCCGCCCCACGGGACGCAGGTGCGTCCCGTCGCCCTCCTTGGCACATGCCTCTCCAGGGGTAGCCGCCCGACTGCAGACCGGGCGACTTGGGAACTCCACGCACACCACGGTTCCCCGTCGTGACCAGGTTCATGTGCCTGGCTCGCCGCGCTACCACTGTGGCGCGGTCTCGTGTGCGTCAGCTCGTGCGGGCCGCCGGGGCGGCACCTCATGAGAACGGGTCAGGAGCGGTGGCGTCCGGGCTGCCCCGTACGACGCCGGTCTCCTGACCGGACGATCACCACAGTAGCCTCCGCCCCCGGGGACACGGCAAGGGCTTTTCGGGGAGAGATCGCGCAGGAGCTCAACGCACGACGGCGCAGAGACCGTCGGCACGCGCCCGAGCGCCGACGCACCTGCCGCCACCACCCGCCGCGAGGGGTCGGTCTAGGCCCGGCACGTCCCGCAGACCCCGGACAGGGCCACGTGCGCGGGGGCGAGCGTGAAGTCGGCAGTCGTCGCGAGCCACGTCGTGACCGGGTCGAGCAGGTCGCCCGGCAGGTCGATGATGCGCCCGCACGAGCTGCAGATCGCGTGCAGGTGCTCGCGCGTCGGCTCGCCCGGCGCCAGGTGGTAGGCCGTTGCCCCTCCCCCGATGTGCACGTGCGTCACGACGCCCAGGGTCGTGAGCCGGTCCACGGTCCGGTAGATCGTCGCGCGGTGGATGCCCGGGTGCCGGGCCTCGACCCGGGCCGAGAGCTCGTCGGCGCTCGGGTGCCCCTCGCCCGTGGCGAGGACTTCCAGGACCGCGCGCCGCGCCTCGGTCACGCGGTGCCCACCCGCCCGCAACCGGTCGAGCGCGGCCTCGACGGGGTCGGCCCCCTCGGGGGCCGCACCGAGCACCCCGCCCGCTCGCGCCGGGCCGGACTCCCCCGGGCCCCCGGGCTCTCCGGGAACCTCGGCCCGGCGCGGGAGGCCGACATCACCCTGCGCGTGCCCCTGCCCGGTCACAGCGCCGCGATCCCGTCACCGACCATCTTGGTGCCCAGCACCAGGAGCAGCACGGCCATGATGACCGCGTTGTTCTGGATCATCCAGGTCTTGAGCTCGTCGAGCAGGGTCGCTGCACGCGCGCCCATCGCGAGGTAGATCACCACGGGGGCGGCGACCCCGACGCTCGCCACGACGACGAACACCGCGAGAGCCCCGAGCTGCTCACCGGTCTGGGACGTCGCGGCAGCGATGGCCGCAGCACCTGAGACCACGAGCAGCAGGTTCTTGGGGTTGACCGCGCCGAGCAGGACCGCGAGCCCGAACGCCTTGACGGGCGTGAAGGCGTCGATCGCGCTCATCCACCTCGGCGTCTCGGGCGCCACCCCCGCGCGCGGGCGCCCTCGCCACTGCTTGAACGCGAGCAGCAGCAGCAGGACGCCCAGGACGATCTTGACGACGCTGGCCCACGTGGGCGGCCCGGACTCCGCAGGGGTCGCGGCCCCGGCCACGAGAAGCACGATCGACCCGAGCGCCGCGATCCCGACGATCCACCCCAGCAGGAACGAGAACCCGTTCGCCGTCGCCTTCCTGCTGACGAGCATCAGCACCACCGCCACGATCGGCATGGGGCTGATGAGAACACCCACCGCGATGGGCAGGGACTGACCGATGGCTGCGCCCACGGCACTTCCTCTCGTCGTGCGGCGGGCGCCGGGGCGCCGCGCCGCGTTCGTGGTCCTGCTCTCGACCCGGGGCGCGCGCCCGGTCCGGACCGGTTCGGCCGAATCGGGCAGTGCCCCGCCGCACCGGTCACCCCGACCGTAGTGCCGCGCCTCCCACCCCGCGCGGGAAGGTTCCCCCCCGGCAGGCGCGCGGCGCCGTCGGGCCTTCAGGAGGCGGGCGCGCCCGCGGGTGCGGCGCCCGGCGCGCCGGGCGCCGCCGGACCGTCGCCGAGCGCCGCGTCGAGCGCGGTGTCGACGTCGGGGTAGGTGGGGGGCAGGTCGTCCGGCCCGACGGCGCCGCGCAGCACGTCGCGCACCTGGCCAACGTCACGTGCCAGCACCAGGCGAGCACCGACGCGGTCCAGGTCGCGGCGCAGGGTCGCGAGCATGTCGGCGGCCTCGACGTCCACGAACGGCACGGTCTCGGCGTCCAGGACCACGACCCGGGGCGAGGCCTCGGCGACCAGGCGCCGCACGGCCGCGCGCACCGTGTCGGCGTTGGCGAAGAACAGGCCCGACTCGACGCGGACCACGAGCGCCCCCTCGACGCCCTGGCCCCCGTCCTTGCCCGTGGCCACGCGCCGCGCCCGGTCGACCCACACGCCGTGCGAGTTGCGCACGAGCACGGCCACGTGAGGCCGTGAGGCCCGCCCCAGGAGCAGGAACAGCGAGAGCACGATCCCGATCACCAGGCCGGGCAGGGTGTCGAACACCAGGACGCCCACGACGGCCGCGAGCGCCGCCCAGAAGTCGTGCCGGGCCGCCCCGCCGTACAGGTCCTTGGTCCGGGGCGTCGCGAGGCCGTACAGGCGGCGCAGCGCCTTGACGTCGACGAGCTCGATCACCGCGGCGATGACGACGGCCGCGAGCGTGGCCTCGGGCAGGGACTCGAACACGGGCGTGAGGAACAGCAGGGTGAGGATCGTCAGGGCCGCCGCGACCAGCCCCGAGACCTGGCTCTTGGCTCCCGCGCCGCCGTTGACGGCCGTCTTGGACAGGCTGCCGTTGACGACCATGCCGGACGCGAGGCCCGAGCCGACGTTGGCGGCGCCCATGCCGAGGAGCTCGCGGTTGGCGTCGATGTCGTAGCCCTCGCGCGAGGCGTACGTCTTGGCCGCTCCGAGGGCCTCGGCGAAGCCCACGAGCATGACGCCCGCCGCCGGGCCGATCAGGTCGGTGTAGGTGTTCCAGTCGATGCCCGTGGGCAGGCCGAGCGCGGGCAGGCCTGCCTGGATGGGGCCCACGATGTCCACGCCGTCGTCGTCGAGCCCGAGCAGCAGGACGAGCGCGATCCCGATCCCGACCACGACGAGCGACCCGGGGACCTTGGGCAGCCAGCGCTTGAGCGCGAGCACCGCCACCAGCGACCCCACGCCCAGGACCACGGTCAGGGGGTGCGCCGTGCCGAGCTCGGTGAGGATCGCCCAGAGCTTCTCGAAGAAGTTCCCCTCGCCCTTGTCGACGCCCAGGAGCGCGGGCACCTGCCCGATGACGATCGTCAGCGCCAGGCCCACGATGAAGCCCTTGAGCACGGGTTCGGAGATGAACGAGGCCAGGAATCCCAGGCGCGCGATGCCGGCGACCAGGCACAGGACCCCGGTCACGAGCGCGACCGCGGTGGTCAGCGCGACGAAGGCCGCGGTGTCGCCCGGGCGGAAGGCCGCGACCACGCTCGCGGACAGCGCCGCGGTCGCGGACATGGGCCCCACGATCAGGTGGCGCGAGCTGCCGAAGGCCGCGTAGAGGATCAGCGAGGGCACGGCCGCGTACAGGCCGACGACGGGCGAGACGCCCGCGATCGTCGCGTACGCGAGCGACTCGGGCACGAGCACGGCCCATACCGTCAGGCCGGCGACCACGTCACCGCGCAGCCAGGCCCCGCGGTATCCCTGGAGCGACGCGAACAGGAGGCGTGGTCGCGTGCTCGTGGTGCGTGGACCGGTGCTGTGCGGCATGCGCCCGCCTCTCTCCGCGAGGCGCCGGGCGCGCCTCACGGGTGAACGTATCGGCGCTGGGCGCGCTCGGCATCAGGAAGCCTCGCGTGCGGCCCGACGGCGCCGCTCACCGTGCACCGGTGCCTCGCCGTTCGCGGGGAGGCCGAGGAGGGCGCCTCCGGGGCTAGATGCCCAGGACCACCTTGGCGACCGAGAAGTAGATGATCAGGCCCAGGGTGTCGACGAACGTCGAGATGAAGGGTGCCGCGACGATCGCCGGGTCGATGCCCGCGCGGCGCGCCAGAATCGGGATGCTCGACCCGACCGTCGTGGCGAGCACGCACACCCCCACGACCGTGACGGCGAGGACCTGCGCGATCGAGACGCCCGCGACCCAGGTCGCAGGGCCGAACCCGACCGCGGCGAGCACCGTGCCGAGCAGCAGTCCCGTGAGCATCTCGCGGCCCACGACGCGCAGCAGGTCCCCGCGCCGGATGTCGCCCACGGCCAGGGCGCGGACCACGGTCGTGGCGGCCTGGGAGCCCGCGTTGCCGCCCGTGCCGATGAGCAGCGGGATGAACAGCGCCAGGGCCACGACCGTGTCGAGCTCGGCCTCGAAGTAGCTCTGGACACCGACCGTCAGGCTCGCCGCGACGATCAGCAGCAGGAGCCAGACGACCCGCGAGCGCACGAGCCCCAGGACCGAGACCGACAGGTACGGGCGGCGCAAGGGCTCGGAGCCACCCACGCGCGCGGAGTCCTCGTCGTCCTCGGCCTCGAGGATGCGCATCGCGTCGTCGACCGTGAGGACCCCCAGGAGCCGGTCCTCGTGGTCGACCACGGGCACCGCGACGTACCCGCCGTCGCGCACGACGTTCGCGGCGTGCTCCTGGTCGTCGGTCGCCTCGACCGTCACGGCCGGGGACATGACCTCCTCGACGGGGGTTCCGGGATCGCTCACGAGCAGCCTGCGCAGCGAGACCACGCCCTCCACGACGCGCCCGGGGCCCAGGACCGGCACGGTGTAGATGGTCTCGACGTCGTCCCCCGCCCGGCGCAGCGCGTCGAGCGCCCCCTCGACCGTGGTGCCCCGGCGCACCGAGGCGACCCGGGGCGACATGCGCCGGCCCGCGCTGTCCTCGGGATAGCCGAGCAGCGCGGTCGTCAGCGCCCGTTCGTCGGGGCCGAGCCCCTCCAGGAGCCGGGCCGCGACGCCCGCGGGCAGCTCGTCGAGCAACGAGGCCCGGTCGTCGGGGTCGAGCGCGGCGAAGATCTCCGCGGTCGAGTCGGCGCGCAGCGCGTCGACGAGATCGGCCTGGATCGCCGGGTCGAGGTCCTCGAACACCTCGACCGCCCGGCCCTTGGGCAGCAGGCGGAACGCGACCGCGCGCCGATGGTCGCCCAGCCGTCCCAGCTCGTCGACGACCTCCTGGGTGTCCATGCCCGCGATGCGGTGCTGCAGGTCCTCCAGCTCGTGGGGTCGCTCGGTCCGGGCGTCGGGGTGTGCACGCATGGCCCCACCCTCTCAGGGGACCGACGGGTGCGGCCCGTCGAGGACGGGGTGCGAGACCGCGCGGGCCCCGGCGCGGAGGCTGCGGGCGGTGAGCGTGCCCGGCTCAGCGGCGCACGCGGTAGTGCACGTGCACGACCCCGCTCGCGAAGCGCCGCTCGTCCACGAGCTCGAGGTCGGTGCGCACACCGAGCGGGAAGCTCGCGAGCCCCCCGCCCAGCAGGACCGGGCGTACCAGGAGCCGCACCTCGTCGACCAGGCCGGCCGCGAGCGCCGCGGCGGCGAGGGTCGGTCCCCCGAGGCCGACCTCGGTGCCGGCGCCGTCCACGAGGTCCCGGACCGCCTGCGGGTCGAAGGTCCGTTCGAGGCGGGTGCGCGGGGCCGAGACCTCGGTGAGCGTGGTCGAGTAGACGACCTTGTCCGTCTCGCGCCACTGGGCGGCGAAGTCGCGCGTCCCGGGCGAGGGGTCGTCGAGCATGGCCGGGTCGTCCCAGACGGCCATGACCTCGTACAGCCGGCGGCCGAACAGGTAGGTCCCCACGGGGCGCTCGAGGTCGTTGATGAACGCGAGCACCTCCTCGTCGGGGAAGCTGAACTCGAACGAGCCCGACGTGTCGGCCACGTAGCCGTCGAGCGAGGTGTTGCTCGTGTACGTCAGCAGTCCCACGGTTCCTCCTCGGCGAGGGCCCTAGGCGTGGCCGGGAGGAGCGTCACGGGGCGGCGCGTGGTGGCGGGGGCTGTGCCGGGTCCGCAGGTAGCGGGTGCCGCCGACCACCCCGAAGAGCAGCGCGAGCACGAGCAGCAGGAACGGCAGCACCGGGGCGCCCGTCGTGACCAGGAGCGCGGCCAGGACGAACGAGCCGAGCGCGAGCCAGAGCACGTTCCCGACGGGTCTGGGTTCGCTCGGGCCGACCATGGTCCCCTCCTTGCGCTCGCGCCCTCTCAGCCTACTCCGGGGCCGTCGGGCAGGCAGGCACCGTGCCGCTCACGTCCCTCTCTGGGACGTGAGGGGGCGCCCGCTCACGCGCCCGGGTCCTCGGGCCAGTCGTGCTTGGGGTAGCGCCGCCGCAGCTCGGCGCGGACCTGGGCGTACCCGGTCCGCCAGAACGACTCGAGGTCGGCGGTGATCGCCGCGGGGCGCCGCGCCGGGGACAGCAGGTGCAGCAGGACGGGCACCCGGCCGTCGGCGACGCGTGGGGTCGCGCGCCACCCGAACGCCTCCTGGACCTTGACCGCGAGCACGGGCTGCTCGCCCGTGTAGTCCACGCGCGCGCTCTTCCCGCCGGGCAGGTCCACCCGGACCGGCGCGAGCTCGTCGAGCCTGCCCGCAGCGGGCCAGGGCAGGAGCCTGCGCAGCGCGCCGGTCAGGTCGAGGCGCTGGAGGTCGGCGGCCGTGCGGACCCGGGCGAGGTCGGGCCCGAGCCACGCATCGAGGCCCGCGAGCAGCGCGTCGTCGGACACGTCGGGCCACGGGTCGCCCAGGGCGCGGTGCAGGAACGCGAGCCGGCGCCGCAGCTCGTGCGCGGGCTCGCGCCACGGCAAGACGTCCAGGCCGTCGCGCTCGAGCCCTGTGCGCAGCGCCGCGACGACCTGGTCGGCGGGCGGGTCGGTGATCTTCTGCGAGGAGATCTCGATCGCGCCCAGCCGCGTGGTGCGCCGAGCGTGGATGCGCCCGCCCGTCCAGGTCACGTGCTCGTCCTCGCGCAGCGCGGCGGACGCGGCCTCGTAGGCGAGGTCCTCGTCGATCGGTGCGGCCGAGCGGATCGTCGCGTCGCGCCGGCCCGCGCCGCGGTCGGCGTCGGCGACCGCGAGCCAGTCGTAGCCCGCGAGCGGGGAGCCCGGCGGGAGCGCGGCGCCGGTGCCCGACGCCATCAGGTACGTGGCACCGTTCGGGCGCCGGCGCGCGACCCGGTCCGGGTGCGCGAGCGCGACCACGAGCCCCACGGCGAGGTCGAGGCTCAGGTCCGCGCGCTCCCGGCTCGCGCCGCGGGCGCCGCGTCCCGGCAGCAGGCGTTCGAGCCGCTCGGCCTGCGCGCGCCACGACCCGCTCGCCGGGCCGCCGCGTCGTGCGTCCCGCAGGGCCGCGACGAGGTCCGCCCCGGGCGCGCGCACGTCGTCGGACAGCAGGGCGACCACCTCGGCGGCGAGCCGCGGCCCGACGACGTCGCTCGCGTCCAGGAGGGCGCGCGCGAGCCGCGGGTCGGCCGGGACGCGCGCGATCTCGCGCCCCCGGGGCGTGACGGCCCCGTCGGCGGTGACCGCGCCGAGCGACTCGAGCGTCGCGCGGGCGACCGCCATCGCGGCCGTGGGAGGAGGGTCCAGGAGCGCGAGGTCCGCGCCGTCGGGACTTCCCCAGCACGCGAGCTCGAGCGCGAACGCGACGAGGTCGGCCGTGAGGATCTCCGGGACGGGGTGCGCCACGAGCTGGGCGTGCTCGCCCGGGGACCAGCACCGGTAGACCGCGCCCGGGCCCTCGCGCCCCGCGCGCCCGGCCCGCTGCTCGGCCGCCGCCCGGCTCACGCGCACGGTCACGAGGCCCGCGAGCCCGCGACGGTGGTCGGTGCGGGGCTCGCGCGAGAGCCCCGCGTCGACGACCACCCGCACGCCGGGCACCGTGAGCGAGGACTCCGCGACGGCCGTGGAGACCACGACCCGACGGCGTGGGCCCGGGGTCAGCGCGAGGTCCTGCTCGCGCGCGGGCAGCCTCCCGTGCAGGGGGCGCACGTCAGCGTCGATGCCACCGAGCCGGCGTGCCACCCCGTCGACCTCGCCCGCGCCGGGCACGAAGACGAGCACGTCGCCCGGCTGCTCGGCCAGCGCGCGGCGCGTGGTGGCCGCGACGTGGTCGAGGAAGGCCCGGGGGACGCCGCGCTCGTCCAGGCGCGGCCCGGGCGGGGGCGCCCAGACCTCCCGGACGGGGAACAGGCTGCCGTCGGCGACCACCACGGGCGCCGGGGAGCCGTCGCCCAGCAGGTTCGCGGTGCGCTCGGCCTCGATCGTCGCGGACATCGCGACGAGGGCCAGGTCGGGGCGCAGGTTCGCCCGGACGTCCACGAGCAGCGCGAGGGTCAGGTCGGCGTCGAGGTGACGCTCGTGGACCTCGTCGAGGACCACGACGTCCACCCCGGCCAGCTCCGGGTCACGCTGCAGGCGCCGCAGCAGCACGCCCGTCGTGACCACCTCGATGCGCGTCTCGGGGCCCGTGCGCGACTCGCCGCGCACCGAGAAGCCGACCGTGCGCCCGACGGGCTCGCCCAGCAGGTGCGCGAGGCGACGCGCCGCGGCGCGGGCCGCGATCCGGCGGGGCTGTGTCACGACGACCCGCGACGAGCCCGGGAGCGAGGCTCCCGTGCCCCCGGGCCGTGCGGACGTCGACATGCCCGCGAGCGCGGGCGGGACAAGGGTCGTCTTGCCCGTGCCGGGAGGTGCCTGGAGCACCGCGACGCCCCGGGCACGCACCGCGTCGACGAGCTCGCCCAGGTGGTGGCGGACCGGGAGATCGGGCGGCGAGGCGAGCAGGCGGGCGATCGGGTCCAGGTCCACGGGGTTCATTGTCCCCTGGCCGACCCGCCCCGCCTGCGCGCGGGCGGGTCAGCGCCCCGAGGCCTCGGCGAACACGTGGAGCAGGGGCGTGCGCAGGCCCACCGTCTGCCGCGTGAGGAGGTCGACGACGGTCGGGGCGGACGCCCGGGCCACGCAGAGCTCGACGCGCAGGCGGCGCGCGAAGCGCACGGGCTCGGAGGACTCGCGGAAGCGCAGCGACGGCGGGTCGGCCACGACCTCGTTGACCTCGGTGACCTGGATCGCCCAGGCTCCCGCGGTCTCGAGCGAGGTCGTGAGGGCGTCGAGATCGGCCGAGTCGAACGTCGCGGTGAGGACCACGGCGTCGGGCGTCGAGGGCGTCTCCGACGTCGTCGTCGAGGCCACCGGAGCCGGGACCGGGTGCTCGGCCGGGGCGACCGTCCCCGCCCCGCCCGGCGTCCCTGCGGAGCCCGCCGCCGACAGCCCCGAGACCTGGCCCAGCGTGTAGGCGTTCGCACCCTGCTCGACCTCGTCCATGCCGAACTCGTGCCCCGGGGCCACCTTGAGGCCGACGGTCTTCTGGACGGCCAGCGCGATGAGGAGCGTCACGACGAACGAGAACGCGATCACGACGACCAGGGCGATCGCCTGCGCACCCAGCAGGTCGGCGCCACCACCGAAGAACAGCCCGTCGGCACCCGCCGCGTTGATCGCGTGCGACCCGAAGAGCCCCAGCAGGAGCGAGCCGAGGATGCCGCCCACGAAGTGCACGGCGATGACGTCGAGCGCGTCGTCGAACCGGAAGAACGTCTTGAGGCCGAGCGCGAACGTGCACACCACGCCGGCCGCCAGGCCGATGACGAGCGAGGAGAGCGTGCTGACGTAGCCCGCGCACGGCGTGATCGTCGCGAGGCCCGCGACCCCGCCCGTGATCGCACCGATCACCGTGCCCTTGCCCGTGCGCAGACGCTCCATGACGAGCCACGCGCCCATGGCGGCCGCTCCTGCGACGTGCGTGTTGAGGACCGCCTGCGCCGCGACGCCGTCGCCCTGGAGCGAACCGCCGCCGTTGAAGCCGAACCAGCCGAACCACAGGATCCCTGCGCCCGCCACGGCGAGCGGGATCGAGTGCGGGATCGACCCGGCCCGCGGCCAGCCCTGCCTGCGTCCCACGACCACGAGGACCGCGAGCGCCGCTGCCCCCGCGGCCGCGTGCACGACGATCCCGCCCGCCCAGTCCTGGGCGCCGATCCCGACGAGCCAGCCGTCGGGGTTGAAGAGCCAGTGAGCGACGAACGGGTAGACGAGCACCGACCACAGGGCGAGCGTGACGACCCAGCCGACGGTCTTGAGCCGCCCGACGGTCGCGCCGGTCAGGAGCGCCGGGGTGATGATCGCGAACATCATCTGGAAGGCCACGAACGCGAGCGTCGGGATCGCCACGTCGCCGTCGACGGCGTGCAGCGCGGGCGTCGGGGCCGTGTCGAGCCCCGTGAGCCCGAACAGCCCGAGGTCGCCCATGAACCCGTTCCCGATGTCGTCGCTGAACGCGATGCTGTACCCGACCAGGATCCAGGTCAGCGAGATCACGGCGATGGGCACCAGGTTCTGCTGCATGATCGCGAGCACGTTGCCGCGCCGGACCAGGCCCGCGTAGAACAGGGCGAGTCCCGGCATCATGAACAGCACGAGGGCCGCCGAGACGAGCACCCAGACGGTGTCGCCGCTGTCGATCACCAGCTCGGACATGAGACCTCCCGCAGGACGGCTCGGGGCGCCTCCTGGCACCCCGGGACTGGGGCGCGCGTCCTCCGCACGGCGACGCGCGAGACAGATCTTGGAGCGGACCGGCTCCCCTGGGCCCCTGCGCGCCACGGGCGGCTCCGGTCCGTGCGAGCATCGCACGAGATCGGCCCGCGCGACATCGGAGCACGGGCGTCCCGGCCCCGGGGCGCACGGCCCGGCGCCGGCCCGAGAGGGCGCTAGTCTGGGCGGACGCGCGGGACGGTGCCCGCCAGGTCACGAGGGTCGGAGGTGGAGACGTGCGGACAGCCCAGGCGCTGCGCGAGCGCTTCGACCACCTGACCACCGCGTCCGCGGCCCGGACCGTCGCGACGGTGCCGCTCGTGCTCGTGCTGGCGCTCGCCGTCGGGCACTCGCTCGGGACCACGTCGCTCGGCGCCGTGCTCTCCCTGCTCGGGGCCGCGACCCTCGCGGCGACCGCGGGTGTCCTCGGGGTCGCGCTCGCGTCCGTCGCCGTGGCCGTCCTGCTGCTCCTCACGGTCCCTGTCGCAGCCGAACCGGTGCCCCTGTCGGCACCGGTGCGCCAGCAGAGCCCGACGACCCCCGGACGGCCACGGCCCCGGGCGCCGGGAGCCCTCGTGCTCCCGCGCACCGCCTGATCCCCCAGACGTCCTGAGCCGTTCGCGGCCCGGGTGCTGCGGACGCGGCGCGGGAGCTCCACGCTCCCCTCCCCTCCGTCCCGCAGGAGTACTCCGTGCCCGTCCTCGACACCCTCACCCATGCCCTCTCCACGCTCGTCCACCCGCTCCAGCTCGTCGTCGCCTGGATCCTCGTCCACCTCCACGGCGCCCTGACCTCGCTCGGCCTGGACCCCGCCGGAGGCGCGGGATGGAGCCTCGCGATCGTCGGCCTCGTCGTGGTCGTCAAGCTGCTGCTCGTCCCGCTCGTCGTGGCCCAGGTCCGTGGCATGCGTGCCATGCGGCTGGCCTCGCCCGAGATCCGCCGCATCCAGGAGAAGTACCGCGGCCGGACCGACGCCGCGAGCCGCGACGCGGCCCGGCGCGAGCAGCAGGAGCTCATGACCCGCACCGGGGCGAACCCGCTCGCCGGCTGCCTGCCCGTGCTCGTGCAGGCGCCGGTCCTCTTCGCGCTGTACTCGGTGCTCTCGGGCATCGGTCGCCAGACGCCCGTGGGCGCGCTCACGGGCGACCTCGTCCGCCAGGCCGACGCCGCGACGCTCCTCGGTGCCCCGCTCTCCGGGACGCTGACCGGCGCGCTGGGTGGCGCCGCCGGTCTGCTCGGCGTCCTGGTCCCCGCCGTCCTGATCGTCCTCATGTACGCCGCACAGGTCCTGACCCAGCGTCTGAGCGCGCGCGACAACCCGCCCGCCGACCCCACGAACCCGCTCGCGCGGCAGCAGGGCGTGCTCGCGTTCGTGCTCCCCGCGGTCTCGGCCGTGGTGGCCGTCGGCTTCCCCGTGGGAGTGGTCCTGTACTGGGCCACGTCCTCGCTGTGGGGGCTCGGGCAGCAGCTCGTGGTCGGGCGGCTCCTGCCGTCGGGCGGGCAGGAAGGGTCGCCGGCGCCTCGGACCTCGGTGACCGGATCCCCAGCGCCCGAACCCACCGCGACGCCACGCGCCGGCGGTCAGCGACCACAGCCGCGTCGCGGCACGACACGGAGGGGACGCCGGGGCTGAGGCCGGTCGGTGCATCGCGTGCGGAAGGGGGCAGGGCTCAGAGGAGAGCGCCGCGAGGGTGCGGACTGCGAGCGCCGGCCCGGTCGCCCGCCACCGGACCCCGTCAGGATCCCGTCAAGACACCTTGACATCGACGGGACCGCGGCAGGTTGATGGAGGGATGAGGACGAGGTCGCGCAGGACCGCCCTGGTGGTGACGGCGGCGCTGGCCGCCCCGTTGGTGGTGTGCGCTGTGCTCGCACCGTTCCGGGACGACGTGGCGAACACCAACGTCGCTCTGGTCCTGGTGCTCGTCGTGGTGGGCGTGTCCGTCACCGAGATCGCCCTGTGGGGCCGGCGTGAGCAGGCGCGGTCGAGCCGTCGCGTGGGCTTTCTCGCCGGGTTCGTGTCCTCGGCTCGTCTGGTCGCCGCGGCCGACACCCCGCCGTCGGTCCTGATCACTCATGTCCAGCGACAGATCGTCGAGGCGCTCGACATCGACGAGTGCCGCTTCGACACGGCCACCGGTGGCGCCCACCCGCGGCTGCACGCGGACGGCAGCGTGACCAGCGGTGGGAGCCTCGTCGACGTCGAGCGCGACGGTCTGCCCACCGGTGACCGGATCGAGCTGCTGATCGAGCACGCCGGGACCGTCCACGGCCGCTTCCTCCTCGACGCGACGACGCGGGTGCGGCGCCCCGACGTCGACCAGCGCGTCATCGCCGTGACCCTCGCCCAGCTCGTCGGCGCGGCCCTCGCCACCCCGCGGAGCGGCGATCGCCGCACCTAGCCCACGAGAGCGCGTGCCGGACGCACGCCCGCGTGTCGTGGCGACCTGGGCCCGCCGTGCGCCGTGCGCCGACGGCTCAGTCGCGCGAGACCACGACGCTCGCGCTGTGCCCGCCGAACCCGAACGCGTCGACCAGGGCGTGGCGCGCCGTCGTCGGGCGTGCCGCCCCTCGCACCACGTCGAGGTCGATCGCCGGGTCCAGCTCGTCGACGTTGAGCGTGGGAGGGACGAGCCCGTCGCGCAGCGCGAGCAGCGCGGCGACGACCCCGAGCGACCCCGAGGCGCCCAGCAGGTGCCCCGTGGCCCCCTTGGTCGAGGTCACGGGCGGGGGCTCGCCCAGCGCAGCCCGCAGCGCGGCCGCCTCGTTGAGGTCGCCCACAGGCGTCGACGTGGCGTGCGCGTGCACCAGGCCGAGGTCGCCGGGCGCCAGGCCCGCCGATCGCAGCGCGAGCGAGATCGTGCGCGCCTGGTTCTCCGGGTCGCCGCCCACGATGTCGAACGCGTCCGACGTGAGCGCGGCCCCCGAGACCGCGCCCAGGATCCGCGCGCCGCGCGCTCGCGCGTGCTCCTCGCTCTCCAGGACGACGACGGACGCCCCCTCGCCCATGACGAACCCGTCGCGCGCGACGTCGAACGGGCGCGAGGCCCGCCCCGGCTCGTCGTTGCGCGTCGACATCGCCCGGGCCTGGGCGAACGCGGCGATCGAGAACGCCTGGACTCCGGCTTCCACTCCCCCGCACACGACCACGTCGGCCGTGCCCGCGAGGATCATCTCGCGCCCCATGACGATCGCCTCGACCCCCGCAGCGCACGCGCTGACGGGCGCACGCGCGCCGGCCCGGGCGCCCAGGTCGATCGAGAGCCAGGCCGCGGGTCCGTTGGCCATGAGCATCGTCACCGCGTGCGGCGAGACCCGTCGGTGCCCCTGCGTCTCGAGCACACGGCTCTGCTCGAGCGTCGTGGCGATCCCGCCGTTGGCCGATCCCACCGCCACCGCGAGACGCGTGGGGTCGACCTCGGGGCTGCCGGCGTCAGCCCAGGCCTCCCGGCCCGCGACGAGCGCGAGCTGCTCGGCCCGGTCGGTCCGGCGTCTGATCCGCACGCCGAGCGGGTCGGCGAACGCGTCGTCCACCCGTGCCGCGATGCGGACCGGCAGCTCGCGTGCCCAGGCGTCGTCCACCGCCCGGACCCCCTGCTCGCCGCGCAGCAACGCGTCCCACGTCCCCGGCGCCGTCGACGACAGCGGTGTCACCGCGCCGACCCCTGTCACCACTGCTCGCGTCATGAGGCTCTCCCGTCACCTGTCCCACGGCGTCTCCTCGACCCTGGTCGCAGGCTAGGACAGGCGTACCGGTCGCGCGCCGCGAACCGCCCGTGCGTGAGCACCGTCACTCCGCGCTCGCCCCGTGCCGGCGGAGCCGGACGCCCGACGGCGACGCCGGAGACCCGACGCGGGCTAGGCGACGGCGAGGGCCATGACGTGCTGCGTCCTGCCGTTCGCGTCGACGTACGCGCCGCGGTCGACGAACCCCGCACGGGAGTACGCACGCAGCCCGGCGGCGTTGTCCGCATCGACGACGAGGACGACCGACGCGAACGGTTCCCGGCCGAGCCGCTCGGCCAGGTGAGCCACGAGCGCCGGCAGAGAGGCGGCCACCGAGGACCCGACCCCGACCCCCTGATGGTGCCGATCGACGAGGAAGCCCCGGAACACCACGACGTCCTGCGGACGGGCGCCGTCGAGCCGGTCGAGCATCTCGCCGGACGCGCCGCCCGGGTGCAGGACCCCGACCCCCGCGACCTGGCCCTCGCGCCGGACGACCAGCACGTACCGGTCGGCGTCCGCCTCGGCGAGCGTCAGGATCTGGTCGGCGGACGCCGAGAACACGTCCTGCCCGGGCGCACCCGTGACGTCCCGCAGGGCGCGCAGCAGACCGGCCCGCGAGCGGGCGTCGCCCGCGAGGTCGTCGAGGAACGAGACCTCGATGCTCGTCGACCGCCCGGTTCCGCTCGCCACCCGGCGACCCTACGTCGGCACCGCACGCTCACGAAACCCTGACGCGGTCGCCGCGAGCGCCCTACCCTCGAACTCATGACAACGCCGTCGTCCAGCAACGAGCGCCCCCTCGAACCCGACATCGTGACCGACCTGCGCGACCGCATGACCTACGGCTCGTACCTGCACCTGGACACGCTCCTGGACGCACAGGTCCCGGTCAGCGCGCCCGTCCACCACGACGAGATGCTCTTCATCGTCCAGCACCAGACGACCGAGCTCTGGCTCAAGCTGGTCCTGCACGAGCTGGCGTCGGCGCGCGAGCTCATCGCGGCCGACGACCTGCAGTCCGCGCTCAAGCGCATCGCCCGGGTCAAGCACGTCCAGCGCACGCTGACCGAGCAGTGGTCCGTCCTGGCGACGCTCACCCCGAGCGAGTACGCGCAGTTCCGGGGCTTCCTGGGCAGCTCGTCGGGGTTCCAGTCGCACCAGTACCGTGCGGTCGAGTTCCTGCTGGGCAACAAGAACGCACGCATGCTGACGGTCTTCGCCTCGGACCCGGCGGCGCACGAGCTGCTCGAGCGGCTCCTGCACGAGACGAGCGTCTACGACGAGTTCCTGCGCTGGCTCGCGCGCCACGGGCACGACGTACCAGCCAGGGTCCTCGGGCGGGACGTCACGCAGGCGCACACCCTGGACGAGGACCTCGTCGAGACCTTCCGCGCGATCTACGAGGACCCCGAGGGAAACTGGCTCGCCTACGAGAGCTGCGAGGAGCTCGTCGACCTCGAGGACAACTTCCAGCTCTGGCGCTTCCGGCACATGAAGACCGTGCTGCGCATCATCGGGACCAAGCGGGGCACGGGAGGGTCGAGCGGCGTGGGCTTCCTCGAGAAGGCCCTCGACCTGACGTTCTTCCCCGAGCTCTTCGCGGTCCGCACCGAGATCGGCCGGCAGTGACGCCGGGCCGCGTGGCGGCGTCCGGCGGAGCGGGCAGGTCCGCGAGCGCCGTCGGGTTCTCGGTCGACGCCCGCTGGGAGCGGGGCGCGGGATGGTCAGGCCCGACGGCGCTCGTCGCCACCGAGCGCGGTGTCCGGCCCGCGACGGGTGCGGACCCGGCGCCGGGCCGCCACCTGCCGGGCACGGTGCTCCCGGGGCTGACCGACGCGCACGTCCACCTGGCCCTGGTCGACCCCGCGGCCCTGCGCCGGGGCGGGCTGGCCGCGGTCGACGACCTGGGCGGGAACCCGGACGTGCTCGCGGAGCTGGCCCGGACGCCGGGCCTGCCCGTCGTCCGCTACGCGGGGGCCTTCCTCACGGCACCGGGCGGGTATCCCTCGGACAGGTCCTGGGCCCCTCGCGGTGCGGTCGAGGAGGTCGCGGGCGCCGCGCCCGCCGTGTCTGCGGTCGACCGTCAGCTCGCGGCCGGGGCGTCCTTCCTCAAGGTGGTGCTGCACCCGGCAGCGGGTCCCGTCCTCGACGACGAGACCCTCGACGCGATCGTCGCCCACGCGCACGCGAGGGGCCGACCCGTCGTCGCGCACGTCGAGGGCGCGGGACAGGCCCGCCGCGCCCACGAGGCCCGCGTCGACCGGCTGGCCCACGCACCGTTCACCGAACGCCTGCCCGACGACCTGGTCGCTGCCATGGCGCGCGCGCAGCAGTGGATCAGCACGCTCGACATCCACGGCTGGGAGAGCCCGACCCGCGAGCAGGACGTCGCGCTCGACAACCTGTCGCGGTTCGCCGCGGCCGGCGGGACGGTCGTCTACGGCACCGATCAGGGCAACGGGCCGCTCCCGGTGGGGGTCGACGCACGCGAGCTGTGCGCGCTGGGTGCCGCGGGCCTCGCGGCCGACGACCTGCTGCGCGCCCTGACGTCGACACCCGTCGCGACGTCGACCACCTACGTGCCCGGGCCCCGGCCCGACCCGGACGCACCACCCCCGGCCGTCGCCGCATGGCTCGCGAGCGCCGTGGTCCTCACGACCTCCGACCTGGTCGGCTCGCCGCCCCCTCCGCCCGAACCCCTCGGAAAGGCCCACCCGTGACCGACTCCCCCGCTCCCGTGACCTCCCGCACGGGCTCGCCCGCCCAGCGCGCGGCCCTCCTCGACGACGCCGACCCGCTCGCGCGCTTCACGGACGCGTTCGTGGCGTCCGACGACGTCGTGGCCTATCTCGACGGCAACTCGCTCGGACGCCCCACGCGCGCGAGCGCCGACCGTCTGGCCCGCTTCGCGACCGAGCACTGGGGAGCGCGCCTCATCCGCGGCTGGGACGAGTCCTGGTACGAGCTGCCGCTGAGCGTCGGCGACCGGATCGGGGCGACCGTGCTGGGCGCGGCGCCCGGCCAGACGTTCGTGGGCGACTCGACGACCGTGATCCTCTACAAGCTCGTGCGCGCCGCGCTCGACGCCCGCCCGGGCCGGACCGAGATCGTGCTCGACAGCGGGAACTTCCCCACCGACCGCTTCGTGCTGCAGGGCGTCGCGGCCGAGCGGGGCGCGACCCTGCGCTGGATCGCGCCGGCGCACGACGGCGGCGTGACCGCCGAGCAGGTCGCGGACGCCGTCGGGCCCCGGACGGCGCTCGTGGTGCTCAGCCACGTCGCCTACCGCTCCGGACATCTCGCCGACGCCCCGACGATCACGCGTCTCGCCCACGACGCCGGCGCGCTCGTGCTGTGGGACCTGTGCCACTCGGCGGGGTCGGTCCCGGTCGAGCTCGACGCGTGGGACGTGGACCTCGCAGCGGGCTGCACCTACAAGTACCTCAACGGCGGCCCCGGCTCGCCCGCGTTCGGCTTCGTCCGCTCGGACCTGCAGGCGAAGCTGACCCAGCCGATCCAGGGCTGGATGGGCAGCGCCGCCCCGTTCGAGATGGGTCCCGAGTACGCACCGCACGAGGGGGTCCGCCGGTTCCTCAGCGGGACGCCCGCGGTCGTGGGGATGCTCGCGATGCAGGACATGCTCGACCTGCTCGCCGACGCCAGGATGGACGAGGTCCGGGCCAAGTCGGTCCGGCTCACCGGGCTCGCGCTCGACCTCGTGGACGAGCTGCTGGTCCCGCTCGGGGTCACGGTCGCCTCGCCCCGCGACGCGGACCGGCGCGGCAGCCACGTGACGATCGACCACGCCCGGTTCGAGCACGTGCTCCCCCGGCTCTGGGAGCAGGGGATCATCCCGGACTTCCGTCGACCCGACGGGCTGCGGCTCGGCCTGTCCCCGCTGTCCACGCGCTTCGACGAGGTGCGGATCGGCGTCGAGGCGATCCGTGCGGCGCTGCTCGAGCGCCCCGGCGGGCCCTGACCCGCAGCACCGGCGGGGCCGTCCCCCGGTCTCCCCGGTTGTCGGGCCCCTCGGCCGGTGCCACCCTGGGAAGGTCGAGTACCCGGGACCTCCCGAGGGGAAGGCGCGCCCATGTTCGGCAGCATCGCTCGGACGGTGATCGCCCACCCGTGGCGCGTCATCGGTACCTGGATCGTCCTGGCCGCCGCCGTCATCGCGTTCGCGCCGAGCCTCGACGACTACACCACGGGCAACCAGCAGTCGTTCCTGCCGAGCACGTTCGAGTCGGTCGAGGCGCAGGACGCCGGCGACGAGAACTTCCCGGCCCAGTCGGGGGCGACCGGCAGCCTGGTCGTCGTCCGCGACGACGGCGCGGCGCTGACCACCACGGACCAGGGCACCGTCGCGGCGCTCGCGACCACCCTGCAGTCCGACGCGATCCCGGGCGTGGTCTCGGTCCAGGAGACCCCGCAGTCGCTCTCGCCGGACGGGCTCACCGCGGCGCTCTCGGTCGCGTTCGACGGCCAGCCGGGCGACGAGGCGGTCGACGACGCCGTCCCCGCGCTGCGGACCGCGTCGGACGAGGCCCTCGCGGGGAGCGGGCTCACGAGCGCGCTCACGGGCAACGCCGCGATCCAGGTCGACACGACCACGGCCTACGCGAGCGCCGAGCGGACCATCACGATCGCGACCGTGCTGCTCATCGTGCTGCTCCTGGGCCTCGTCTTCCGCAGCCCCCTGATCGCGGTGATCCCGATCGTGGTGATCGGCGTCGTGCTCTCGGTCGTCACTGGTCTCACGGCCCTGCTGGCCGACCTGCTCGACTTCCAGGTGAGCGACACCCTGCAGCCCATCCTCGTCGTGGTCCTGTTCGGGATCGGCACCGACTACATCGTGTTCGTCCTGTTCCGCTACCGCGAGCACCTGCGCCGGGGCGAGTCGCACCGCGAGGCGCTCGAGGTCTCGGTGGGCGTCGTGGGCCGCGTCGTGGCCTCGTCGGCGCTGACCGTGATCGGCGCGTTCGCGGCGCTGCTGTTCGCGCGGCTCGAGTCGCTGAGCACGCTGGCGCCGGGGCTGATCGTGGCCGTGGCCGTCATGCTCCTCACCGCCCTGACCCTGATCCCCGCGCTGTTCGCGCTGCTCGGCCGGTCCTTGTTCTGGCCGCTCGGCCCCGGGCACGAGCCCGCGCGCAGCCCGTTCGCCGCGGTGGGGTCCTTCACGTCGCGCCGCCCGCTCGTCCCCGCGCTCGGCGTCGGGGTGGTGCTGGTGGTCCTGACGCTCTTCGCCTCGGGGTACAAGGCGACCTACGACACGCTCGACGAGCTCCCCGCGAGCACCGCCTCGCGCCAGGCGTACGCGACGCTCGACGCCTCGTTCCCCGCCGGGGCGCTGAGCCCCACGCAGGTCTACGTCGTGGGCTCGGCACCCCTCGACCCGACCGCCCTGACCACGCTCGCGACGAACCTCGCCGCGGTCCCCGGCGTCTCGAGCGTCGCCCCACCCACGGTCACGACCGACGGCACGGCCGCGCTGGTGACCGTGGTGCTCGCGGACGACCCGTACTCCGACGCCGCCATGGCGACCGTCGAGGGCCCGTTGCGCGACGCCGCGCACGGGTCGGTGCCGGGGGCCGAGGTGTACGTGGGCGGGCAGACGTCCGCGTTCGTCGACGTGCGCGACCAGCTCCGCGCCGACACCGGGCGCGTGTTCCCGATCGCCGCCGTCATCATCGTGGTGATCCTCGGCCTGCTCCTGACCGCGCTCCTGGGGGCCGTCAACCTGCTCGTGTGCGTGGCCCTGACGTTCACCGCGACGCTGGGCGCGGTCGTCCTGCTCTACCTGCACGCGCTGGGCTATGCGGGCATCGACTTCTCGATCCCGATCGTGCTGTACCTGTTCGTCGTCGCGATCGGCACGGACTACAACATCCTGATCGCCGCGCGCATGCACGAGGAGTACCGCGCCGGGGCGAGCCCGCGCGAGGCCGCGCGCCTCGCGATCACGCACGACGCGCCCACGGCCTCGGCGGCAGGGATCATCCTCGCGTGCACGTTCGCCTCGCTCATGCTCACGAGCATCGCGAACCTCGCCGAGCTCGGGTTCGGGGTCGCGGTGGGAATCGTCGTCGCGGCGTTCCTCATGGCCCCGCTGCTGGTCCCGGCGCTGTCCGCGCTCGAGGGACGTGCGTTCTGGTGGCCGACCCGCCGGCACGCCGCCTCCGGGCAGGTGCCGGCGCAGGCAACCTCGCAGGCAGCAGGCCAGGAGCAGGAGCCGGCGGCGCAGGACCCGACCCCGGGCACCTCCCCCGCGTCCTGACCGCCACCTCGTCCTTGCCGTCGAGGAAGAGGTCGGTGGCGGTCGGGCCGGGGGCGACGGCGTTGACCGTGACGTTCCGTCCGCGCAGTTCGCGGG
>NZ_JBHXBO010000017.1:0-35323 GCF_042726775.1 Oerskovia sp. NPDC060287 | reverse complement strand
GCTCAATGCGGTGGGCTCGGCGCTGCTCGTCGTCTGGGTCTTCATCGCGGTGTCCCAGCTCCGGCTGCGCCGTCGCCTCGAGGCCGCAGCACCTGCTGGTCTCGGAGTGGCAGCTCCTCTCCGACCTCTCCTTCGCCGACCTGATCCTGTGGGTCCCCACCCGGGACGGCACCCGCTACGTCTCGGTCGCCCAGATGCGCCCGAACACGGGCCCGACCTCGTACCAGAACGACATGGTCGGCCACCTGGTCCCGCGCGGCCGGCGCCCCATGCTCGACCTCGCCCCGAGCGGCACCGATGAGTTCTCGCGCCGCCGCAGGTCGACCCTGGACAGACCCGTGCACCACCCACGACACAGGGAGCACGTATGACCAGCGCACCAGATCTCGCGATCGAGGCCCACGGCCTCGTCAAGCACTTCAAGGAGACCCGGGCCGTCGACGGGATCGACCTCGCCGTGCCGACCGGCACGGTCTACGGGGTCCTCGGTCCCAACGGCGCGGGCAAGACCACGGCCGTCCGCATGCTCACGACCCTCCTGCGCCCCGACGCAGGCACGGCCCACGTCCTGGGGCACGACGTCCTGGCCCAGCCCGACGCCGTCCGCTCGCTCGTGGGCCTCACGGGCCAGTACGCGTCGGTCGACGAGGATCTGACCGGCGCGGAGAACCTCATCGTCATCGCGCGCCTCTACGGGTTCTCGAAGCCCGCAGCCAGGCGCCGGGGCATGGACCTCATGGAGGCGTTCGGCATCGCCGAGGCCGCGAACCGGCCCGTCAAGACGTACTCGGGCGGCATGCGCCGCCGCATCGACCTCGCGGCGAGCCTCGTCATGAGCCCGCGGGTGCTGTTCCTCGACGAACCGACCACGGGGCTCGACCCGCGCAGCCGCAACCAGGTGTGGGACATCGTGCGCGTGCTCGTGGCCGACGGCGCGACCGTGCTGCTCACGACCCAGTACCTCGAGGAGGCCGACCAGCTCGCGGACCGCATCGCCGTGATCGACCACGGCAAGGTCATCGCCGAGGGCACCGCGACCGAGCTCAAGCGCTCGGTCGGCGAGGGGTCGGTGAGCCTGCGGCTCGCGGACTCGGGCGACCGGCTCCGGGCCGCGGAGATCGTCGAGCGCGTGCTGCGCGCGGAGGTCGTGCTCGCGCCGGACCCGTACGCGTTCTCGGCGCGCGTGCCCGACGACGGCGCGGACCTGGCAGCACAGCTCCTGCCCGCTCTCGCGGACGCGGGCATCGGGGTACCGGAGTTCACGCTCGGGCAGCCGAGCCTCGACGAGGTGTTCCTGGCACTCACGGGCCAGCCGGTCGACGAGGAGGACCAGGACGACCCTGCGAACGGCAGCGGCATCAGGAACGACCGCGGCACGGCGAACGACGCTGAGGAGGTGGCCTGATGGCCGCGACCCAGACCGAGGTGATCACCACCCCGGAGGCACAGACCCTGCGCGAGGCCATCGCGATCGACCAGCACCCGACCCGACCCTCGCCGCTCGCCAACACCCTGACGTTCGCGTGGCGGGCACTTCTCAAGATCAAGCACGTCCCCGAGCAGCTGTTCGACGTCACGCTGACGCCGATCATCTTCACGCTCATGTTCACGTACCTGTTCGGCGGGGCGATCGCCGGCGACACCACGACCTACCTGCAGTACCTGCTGCCGGGCATCCTGGTGCAGACGGTCCTGATCATCACGGTCTACACGGGGTTCACCCTCAACACGGACATCACCAAGGGCGTATTCGACCGCTTCCGGTCGTTGCCGATCTGGCGTCCCGCCCCGATCGTCGGCGCGCTCATGGGAGACACGGTCAGGTACACGATCGCGTCGGCCATCACGGTGGGTCTGGGACTCGCGATCGGGTTCCGGCCCGCCGGCGGGGTGGTCGGCGTCCTGCTGGCCGTGGCCCTGCTGCTGGTCTTCGCCTTCGCGATCAGCTGGATCTTCACGATCCTGGGGCTCGTGATGCGCACCCCCAACGCGGTCATGGGCGTCTCGATGCTGGTCCTCATGCCGTTGACCTTCGCGTCGAACATCTTCGTCAACCCGGACACCATGCCCTCCGCGCTGCGCGCCTGGGCCGAGATCAACCCCGTGAGCCACCTCGCGACTGCGGTCCGCGCACTCATGGCGGGCACCGCGACGTTCGACCAGATCGGCTGGGTGCTGCTGGCCTCGGTACTGCTCACGGCCGTCTTCGCGCCGATCACGATGCACCTGTACCGCACCCGCAACTGATCCCGCCAGACCGTCGGCACGTCAGAGCGGGCGTGACCTCGAGGGTCACGCCCGCTCGAGCGTGCTCACGTGGGCGGGCGACGTCAGTCCGTCGTCGCGTCCTTCGCCGCGGGGGGCTTCTCGTCCTCGCAGCGCTTGGTCACGACCATGACCGGGCAGGCCGAGTGGTGCAGGACGGCCTGGCTCGTCGATCCCAGGAGCAGGCCCGTGAACCCTCCGCGTCCGCGCGACCCGACCACGACGAGGTCCGAGGCCGTCGAGAACTCCGTGAGGAGCTCGGCGCCCGTGCCGTCGAGGACGATCCGCTTGATGGGGACGTCGGGGTTCTCGGCCTCGTGCCGGTCCACGATGACGTTGAGGCCCTCGGTGATGTCGTCGAGGACCTGCTGGTGGTCGATCGAGGCCGGCAGCCACGCGAGCAGCCCCGCACCGGCCCCCACGGGCACCCCGGCGACCGCGACGAGCTCGGCGTCCCACGCCCTGGCCTGCCTGATGGCGTGCCGCAGCGCGATGTCCGCGGACGGCGAGCCGTCGACGCCGACCACGATCCGCTTGAGCGGCTGGATCGCCGGGAGGTCACCGTCGTCCCCGCCCGACTTGAGCGGGACGACGACCGTGGGGCACCGCGAGTGCGCAGGCAGCGCCGACGAGACGGTGCCGAGCAGACGCTCGGTGAACCCACCACGGCCCCGTGTCCCGACGACCACGAGGCCGTAGTCCTTGGAGAGCTCGACCAGGACACCTGCTGCGTCACCGGTCGCTATCGCGGCGGTCGTCCTGACGCCCGCCGCCTCGGCACGCTGGGTGGCCTCGGCCAGGACGGCCTTGGCGCCCTCCTGGATCGCGGTGTCGTCCAGGGCCGCGTAGCCGCCGTCGAGCGAGGCCGCGGTGAACGACGGGAGCGAGTACGAACACACGACGTGCAGGGGCCAGCCGACCTGTCGCGCGTACGCAGCAGCCCAGTCCAGGGCGTGCAGGCTGGGCGCCGAACCGTCGACCCCGACGAGCACGATCTCTGCACGAGTCATGGTTTCATCTCCTCCCGATGGCGAAGCGCCATCCTGAGACAAACCTATCGAAAGAACAGGCAAAGTCCACCGAGGCACAGGGTTCGTTCCTGTCGTGCGTCATCGCGGTGTCAGCACCCCTGATGCCCGCCCTCCTCCGTGTCCCCAGCGCCGGAACAGCTCCCGAGACGGTCGCCTCCTGGCGCAGGAGGGGCCTCGCAGCACTCCGCCGGTGCTGACCACCGGGGCCGACGACAGAACCCCGCCGTCCCGCACGAGGCGGGGCGACGGGGTTCTGTGCGAGCGAGCCGCTCAGAGGACCTTGCGGGTTCTCAGGCGACGCGGATGAACGTGGGGTTCGACTGCCAGATCTGACGGAACTGGATCGTCTTGCCGGGGCGCGGCGCGTCGATCTGCATGTTGTCACCGGCGTAGATCGAGATGTGGCCGGGGGTCCAGATCAGGTCGCCGGGCTGGGCGTCGGCGCGCGACACCTTGGTGCCGACGTTGCCCTGGGCGCTCGACTGGCGAGGCAGCGTGATGCCGACCTGTGCGAAGACGTAGCTCGTGAAGCCGGAGCAGTCGAAGCCGTCCGGGGTGGTGCCCCCGTAGACGTACGGGACGCCCACGTAGCGGCTGGCGATCGAGACGATCGCGCTGCCGTTGGCCGAGGCCGGGACGGAGACCGAAGCCGCCTTCTCGGTCGTGGAGGTCGTGGCGGAGGTGGTCGCGGTGCGAGCTGCGGAACGCGAGGTGGCCTGCGTGGCACGCTCGACGACCGGCTCGGGCTCGGGCTCAGGAGCGGGGGTCACGGCGACGGCCGCGCTCTCGATCGTGAAGCCGGCCTCAGCGGCGACCGTGACGGACGGAGCGGACTCGAGCGCGGCGCGGGCCTGCGTCGTGAGTGCGTTCAGGTCGACGGTGTTGAGCTTGGCCGTGTCGTGGTCGACGGGCGCAGCGGTGGCGGGCATCGCGCCGAGCATCGAGACGATCAGTCCCGACGAGGCAGCGACGACAGCGGTGCGGCGGCCGACGGAGGAAGCCGTCGCCGCCGAAGCAAGTGTGGAAAGCGGGCGTCGCGCTGCACGGTGGCGTGCGCCGGTCGTGACTGCGTTCACTGGATACCTCTCCTGGACGCCTGCGAGGTCAGCTGTCGGGTTCGGGTGGGAGAATCACCCGGCCGTCAGGACCGAGGTCCGTCTGGCTTCACCCCAAGGGCACCGTTTCCGGTACCCGAATTTGGGTCCCCCGTCCCTGTCATCGGGTCGTGGTGCTCCTCTCGCGGTGACAGGGTTCGGCGTTCCGCGTGAGGGCCTCGACGGACGATTCATCCGTGAAGCAGAACCGAACGTACACGACCTCCGGGTGAATGTCACGTTCCCGTCACGACGCCCTGGAAAAGCCTGGTATAGCAGGACGAACCACCACAGGATCGTTGCCCCGGGCACCCCGCGAACGGCCCGGACGCACCCCGCCCCGCACCCCACGACGGGGGTGCGGGGCGGTGGTAGGACGCGGCGTGCGCTGCGCTCAGGGCGCGGTGACGAAGATGTGGCGAGCGACGTCGTCGGGCAGGTCGAGGACCGTCTCCGCGCCTTCCGCGGACACCGTGAACGACCCCGCCTCCGGCGTGACCGTGACCTCCTGACGCGGCAGGATGCCCGCGGCCGCGATGCGGGCCAGCAGGTCCGTGTCCGTCTGGAGCGGCTCCGCGATGCGCTGCACGACGACGCGCAGCTCGCCGGGCTCGCGCCCCGCACGGTCCGCGGCGGCCACGTACGCGGGCAGCGAGACCACGCCGTCGAGGTACTCGATCTCCTGGATGTCCTCACCCAGCTCCGAGAGCCCCGGGATGGGGTTGCCGTACGGGTCGTAGTGCGGGTGGTCGAGCAGGCCGATGAGGCGCTTCTCGACGAGCTCGCTCATGACGTGCTCCCACCGGCAGGCCTCGACGTGCACGAACTCCCAGTCGAGCTTGATGACGTCCGTCAGCAGGCGCTCCGCGAGGCGGTGCTTGCGCATGACGCGCTGGGCCTTGGCGTGGCCGTCCGGGGTGAGCTCGAGGTGACGGTCCCCCGTCACGACGACGAGACCGTCCCGCTCCATGCGGGCCACCGTCTGGGAGACGGTGGGTCCCGAGTGTCCGAGTCGCTCCGCGATGCGCGCACGCAGGGGGACGATGCCCTCCTCGTCGAGCTCGTAGATGGTCTTCAGATACA
This sequence comes from Oerskovia sp. NPDC060287, assembly GCF_042726775.1. NCBI lineage: Bacteria > Bacillati > Actinomycetota > Actinomycetes > Micrococcales > Cellulomonadaceae > Oerskovia > Oerskovia sp. NPDC060287. The sequence goes on along the minus strand of NZ_JBHXBO010000017.1, from coordinate 29,850 downwards.
TCTCGGTGGTGTCGATCAGGTCGGTCACGTCGCGCTCCTGTCGCTTGAGGGCTTGGGGGCACCTGCCGCACCGGCGGGCCGCTGACCCTAGTTTAGGTCCGAGCCACCGACATTGTGGACGCCCGGCGGTGTTCGCGCCAGGCCGGACTATCGTTGCCCTGTGCCTGAGCCCACCCAGATCACCGTCCCCCCGCACCTGCTGCCCAGCGACGGCCGCTTCGGCTGCGGCCCCTCCAAGGTCCGCGACGCACAGGTGCGCGCGCTCGTCGAGGCCGGCACGTCCGTGCTCGGCACGTCCCACCGTCAGGCGCCGGTCAAGTCCCTGGTCCGCCGGATCCGCTCGGGCCTCACGGACCTGTTCGACGCCCCCGAGGGATACGAGGTCGTGCTCGGCAACGGCGGCTCCTCGGCGTTCTGGGACGTCGCGACGCTGTGCCTGGTGCGCGAGCGCGCCCAGCACGCCGCGTTCGGCGAGTTCGGCGCCAAGTTCGCGACCGCGACCACGCGCGCACCGTTCCTCGAGCCCTCGCAGGTCATCACCGCTCCCCCGGGGTCGGTCGCGGTGCCCCAGCTCGCGGACGGCGTCGACGTCTACGCCTGGCCCCACAACGAGACCTCGACGGGGGCCATGGCCCCCGTGCGCCGCGTCCAGGGGTCGCGCGAGCAGGGTGCGCTGACGCTCGTGGACGCGACGTCGGGCGCGGGCGCCCTCCCGGTCGACCTCGCCGAGACCGACGTCTACTACTTCGCGCCGCAGAAGGTCTTCGGGTCCGACGGCGGGCTCTGGGTCGCGATCCTGTCGCCCGACGCCGTCGCGCGCCTCGAGGAGATCGAGTCCGGCGACCGGTGGGTCCCCGAGTTCCTCTCGCTCCAGGCCGCGCTGACGAACTCGCGCCAGGACCAGACGCTCAACACGCCGTCGGTCTCGACGCTCGTGACGTTCGCCGAGCAGGTCGACTGGCTCAACGAGCAGGGCGGCCTCGCGTGGTCGAGCGCCCGCTCGGCGACCTCGGCACGCACGCTCTACGCGTGGGCCGAGTCGCGCGAGTGGGCCACGCCGTTCGTGACGCGCCCCGAGGACCGGTCCACCGTCGTCGGGACCGTCGACCTGGACAAGTCGATCGACGCGACCCAGGTCATCGCGGCGCTGCGTGCCAACGGCATCCTCGACGTGTTCCCGTACCGCAAGCTGGGCCGCAACCAGCTGCGCATCGGGATGTTCCCCGCGATCGAGCCCACGGACGTCGAGCTGCTCACGCAGAGCATCGACTTCGTGGTCGACGCGCTGGCCTGAGCCTCCCCCGCACGGAGGTGGCCCGTCCCGGGAAGTCCGGGGCGGGCCACGTGCGTGCGTGCCGGCTCGGCGCGGTCGCCGGTACGCCGGCTCGGCCCGCGGCCGAGCGAGGTCAGGCCGCCTCGGCCACGTCCTGCGCGTCGTCGACGCCCAGCTGCCCGCGCGTGTCGCTGCGGCTCGCACGCCGCGCGGCGCCGCCCACGGGGTAGGTCACCAGGAGGTGCGGGCGCTGCGTCACGCGGTAGCTGACCGTGAACTTCCAGTTCCGCATGGCCCAGATCGCCGCGCCCACCGAGACCAGCAACGCCGTGATGGAGCCGATCCCGATCGCCCAGCGGGGCCCGTAGGCCTCGGCGATCCAGCCGACGATCGGCGCGCCGACGGGCGTCGCCCCGAGGAACACGATCATGTACAAGGACATGACGCGCCCACGCATCACGGGGTCGGTCGTCATCTGGATGGTCGTGTTGGCCGCGGTCATCATGGTCAGCGACGCGAAGCCGACCGGGATGCACGCGAGCGCGAACGTCGTGTAGCTCGGCATGAGAGCCATGACCCCCGTGGCCACCGCGAAGCCGAACGCGGATCCGATCACGAGCCGCACGCGCGGCCGTTCACGCCGCGCCGCCATGAGGGCGCCGGTCAGCGAGCCGATCGCGAGGATCGACCCGAGCATCCCGTACTCGCCCGCGCCCATGCCGAACTCGACGCGCGCCATCATGGCGGACGTGAGCTGGAAGTTGAGCCCGAACGTGGAGACGACGCTCAGCACCACCATGATGACGATGATGTCGGAGCGCCCGCGCACGTAGCGGATGCCCTCGCGGATCTGCCCCTTCTCGCGCGACGCGCTGGGCAGCTTGTGCATCTCGCGCGTGCGCATCCGGGACAGCGCGAAGATGGTCGCGCCGAAGCTGATGCCGTTGATGATGAACACCCAGCCCGTGCCCACCGCGGCGATCAGCAGGCCCGCGACGCCGGGGCCGATCAACCGGGCCGCGTTGAACGACGCGCTGTTGAGGCCCACGGCGTTGGACAGCTTGTCGCTCGGCACCATCTCGGCGACGAACGTCTGGCGCACGGGGCCGTCGAGCGCGGACACGCACCCCAGCGCGAGCGCGAACCCGTAGACGTGCCACAGCTCGACGTGCCCCGAGAGCACGAGGGCGCCGAGCCCGAGCGCGAGCACGCCCGAGGCGCCCTGCGTGGCCATGAGCATCTTGCGGCGCGGCAGGCGGTCCGCCAGGACGCCCGCCCACGCGGACAGCGCGAGGACGGGCGCGAACTGCAGGGCCGTGATGACTCCGACGGCCACGCCGGAGTTCGCCGTGAGCACCGTCAGGACGAGCCAGTCCTGGGCGATGCGCTGCATCCAGGTCCCGACGTTCGCGACGAGCGCGGAGCCGAACCACAGGCGGTAGTTGTAGTACTTGAGGGAGGAGAACGTCGCGCTCATCGTGCGGCGATCCGGGTCAACAGGTCACTGGCGCGGGCCAAGGTCTCTCTTTCTTCGCGGGTCAGGCTGGTCAGCTGCTGGGTGAGCCACGCGTCGCGGCGGCGCCGGGTCTCCTTGACCTCGAGCACGCCGGCGTCGGTCAGCGCGACGACGACCTGGCGTCCGTCAGTGGGGTGCTCGACCTTGTGGACCAGCCCCAGCTCGACGAGCGCGTTGACGGTGCGCGTCATGGAGGGCGGCCGGATGCGCTCGTGCGTGGCCAGCGCTCCGGGGGTCATGCCGCCGTGCTTGTGGAGCACGGTCAGGACCCCGAACTGGCCCTCGGGGAGGTCGGCGCCGCCGCGCTGCGAGCGCAGCGCACGCGAGACGCGGGTCAGGGCGACACGCAGGTCGCCGCCGAGGGTCGCGGGCCGACACTGCGCCTTCGTGGGGGACGAGGGCGTGGTCGGTTCCGCAGCAGGCATCTCCTTACCCTAACTCATTACCTTAAGTAATGAAATGGATCGTGAGCGAGATCACGACCTCTCCAGGTGTCGGCGGAGGCGCCCGTGGCGGACGACGACCTCAGGGCACGTAGGCGACGACCGTCCGGCCCGACCCACGCAGCACCAGGGTTCCTGCAGCGTGCGGGACGAAGACCGACTCGCCCGCGCGCACCTTCGCACGCCGTGACCCACCCCCGTCGCCGCGTCCTGCCTCAGGGCATCCCACCTCGACCTGCCCGTCGAGGACGAGGACTATCCGGGGACCTTCGGCCTGCACCGTCACGGCTCCGTCGTCGACCGACAGCTCACCCATGACGAGCGCGAACTCCGGGATCGCCGCCCGGTACTCGCGGAGCCCGCTGACGCCCGCTCGGATGCCCGGACCTCGCGGCTCGCGCCCCACCCCGAGCGGCCGGACCCGTGGGCGCGCCGCGGGCCCCGGCGAGTACACGACGCACTCCAGCAGCGCCTCGACGTCGACCCGCTTGGTGGTCAGCCCCGCGCGCAGCACATTGTCCGAGCTCGACATGACCTCGACCGCACACCCGGAGAGATAGGCGTGCACGTGCCCGGCCGGGACGAACATCGCCTCCCCCGGCTCGAGCGTGACACGGTTGAGCATCATCGACACGATCGCCCCGGGATCCCCCGGGTGCTGCTCCGCGAGGGCCACGACCGTCGCGTCAGCGCGCGGCGACGCCGTGCCTGCACCCAGACGAGCGGCGACGTCGGCGACGGTCACGGCCAGGTCCGCTGCGACGTCGGGCAGGGTCCTCGCGTGCAGCGCGAGCGTGAACGCCTCCTCCAGCCCGGCCACCGAGGGACGTGCCTCGAGCGCGACCCGCATCTGCGCGACCAGGTCCCCGCGCAGCCCGTCGAGCAGCTCCAGCACCCGCGCCGGGCGACGGAACCCCGAGAGCCCCTCGAAGCGGCTGATCGCGACGACCATCTCCGGCTTGTGCTGGTCGTCGTGGAAGCTGCGCTCCGCGGACCCCCGCGGGATGCCTGCCCGGTTCTCACGGGTGAACCCGGCCCGCGCACGGTGCGGCTGCGGGTGGACCTGCAGCGACAGCGCCCGGTCGGCCGCGAGCACCTTGAGCAGGTACGGCAGACGAGGTCCGTACTCGTCCAGCACACGCTGCCCGAGCATCGCGACCGGGTCGGCGTGGATCAGGTCCGCCAAGGACGCCGAAGGCCCGCCGTCGGCCGAAGCCGACGACGGGCCCTTCGGGTGTGCCCCCATCCACATCTCGGCGAGGGGACCTCCGTCCTGCTCCAGCCCCAGCAGGGAGTGCAGGGCACTCCTCGAACCCCAGTCGTAGGACTGGAGCGTGGGCGTCAGGTGCAGGATCGGCGAGGTCATCGCCAGCGAGCGTACGTCAGACGCCCAGGGCGTCGCTGATCGGGTCGAGGGTGAAGTAGATGACGAACGCGGCCGCGGCCACCCACATGAGCGGGTGGATCGCCTTGATCTTGCCCAGCGCCAGCTTGATGACCACGAACGCCAGGAAGCCCGCACCGATCCCGGCCGTGATCGAGTACGTGAAGGGCATGAGCGCGATCGTGAGGAATGCCGGGATGGCCACCTCGACGTTGTTCCACTTGATGCCCGTGATCTGGGTCATCATGAGGAAGCCGACGAGGACCAGGGCGGGCGCTGCGGCCTCGCTCGGGACCAGGGCGACGAGCGGCGAGAGGAACGTCGCCAGCAGGAACGCGATGCCGGTCACGACAGCCGAGAGGCCTGTGCGAGCCCCCTCGCCCACGCCGGTCGTCGACTCCACGTAGCTCGTGTTGGACGAGACGCTCGCAGCGCCGCCGGCGGCGGCCGCGATCGAGTCGACGACCAGGATCGCGCGCGACCTGGGCGGGTTGCCCGTCTCGTCGAGCAGGCCGCCCTCCGAGCCCACGGCGACCATGGTGCCCATGGTGTCGAAGAAGTCCGCGAGGAGCAGCGAGAAGACGAGCAGCACGACCGTGACGACGCCGACCTTCTCGATCGAGCCCAGCAGCGAGAACTGGCCGAGCAGCCCGAAGTCCGGCACGGAGACCGGGCTGCCGTCGAGGGCCGGGGCGTTCAGGCTCCAGCCGTTCGCCGCACCGGCCCCCTTGGTGCCGACGCCCGCGATCGCCTGGATGACCACCGCGAGAACCGTCGCAGCGAGGATCGAGATGAGGATCGCGCCCCGGACCTTGCGGACCCACAGGACGATCATGAGGACCAGGCCCACCACGAAGACGAGGATGGGCCAGCCCGCGAGCGACCCGGTCGCACCGAGCTGGAGCGGCGTCCCGCCGCCCGAGGCGACGAAGCCCGCGTTGACCAGGCCGACGAGCGCGATGAACAGGCCGATACCGACGCTGATCGCGGTCTTGAGCTCGACCGGGACGGCGCGGAACACGGCCTCCCGGAAGCCCGTGAGGACGAGCACGAGGATGATGAGGCCCTCGATGACCACGATGCCCATCGCGTCGGCCCACGTGACGTCGGGGATCGTGGCGATCGTGAACGCGACGACCGCGTTGAGGCCGAGGCCTGCGGCCAGAGCCATGGGGTAGTTCGCGAAGACGCCCATCGCGATGGTCATGATCCCGGCGACGAGCGCCGTGGTGGCCGCGATCATGGCCATGTTCGGCCCGTCGGTGCCGCCGCCCAGGAAGCGGCCCGTGCCGTCCGCACCCGAGAGGATGATCGGGTTCAGGATGATGATGTAGGACATCGCGAAGAACGTGACGAGACCGCCACGGATCTCCGCGCCGATGGTCGAGCCGCGCTCGGTGATCTTGAAGAAGCGGTCGATGCCGCTGGAACGCGGGGGTGCTTCGCGCTCGTCAGTCGTGGTGGTCATGGGGAGAATGGTGCCAGATGTCGTGTCGCGCCCCCGAATCGGTGGCGTTACGTGCTAGTGAACGACGCTCAGTACGCCCCGTGCCCCGACACCACGGCACGCGCCGTGCGGGCCAGGATCAGGAAGTCGCCGAACATGGTCCAGTTCTCCACGTAGTACACGTCGAGGCGCACGCTCTCCTCCCAGGAGAGGTCCGAGCGGCCACCCACCTGCCACAGGCCCGTGAGGCCCGGCTTGACCAGGAGGCGGCGACGCACCTTCTTCTCGTACTGGCTGACCTCGCGCGGCAGGGGCGGGCGCGGGCCCACGAGGCTCATGTCCCCGCGCAGCACGTTGAAGATCTGGGGCAGCTCGTCGAGCGAGTACCGGCGGATGAAACGACCCACCGGGGTCACGCGCGGGTCGTCGCGGATCTTGAACAGCAGCCCGGACCCCTCGTTCGCCTGCGCGAGCGCCGTGAGGTCGAGCTCCGCGTCCACGCGCATCGAGCGGAACTTGAGCATCGAGAAGGTCTCGCCGTTGCGGCCCACACGCCGCTGCGAGTAGAAGACGGGGCCCTTGCTCGTGAGCCACACCGCGAGACCCACCGTGATCAGCACGGGCAGGAGCAGCACCGTGAGGATCGCCGCGCCGAACCAGTCCGAGATCGACTTGAACACGAACTTGGGGCCCGTGAACCGCGGGGCGTCGACGTGGAGGAGCGACACCGACTCCGCGGGGGTGATGGTGATGCGCGGACCGGCCACGTCGACCAGCTCGGTCGTGAGCATGAGGTCGACCCCGACGGGCTCGAGCTCCCAGCTCAGGTGCCGCACGACGTCCGCGGTCACGGCGTCCGAGCCGCTCACCGCGACGCACCCGGCCTCGACCCGTGCGGCGATCTGGCCCGCGGACCGCAGGTCCCCGAGGATCGGGACGCCCAGGATCGAGTCGCCGTCACGCACAGGGCCGCTGGGGATGCACACCGCCACGACGCGGTAGCCCGAGCTGTCGCGCTCATTGAGGTCGCGGATCAGCCGCTCGGCCTGGTCGCGGTGGCCGATCGCCAGGACAGCGGTCCGGTGCGAGCCGGCGGCACGCTTGCGGTGGAGCCACTGGCGCCAGAGGTAGCGCCCCAGGAGGAGACCCCCGAGCCCCAGGGGGAACGCGACGACGAGGTAGCCGCGCCCCTCCGGGAAGCGGAAGAGGAAGGCGAGGATCGCCAGGACGGCGAACAACCGCCACGAGGAGTCGAAGACCCGCTGGTACTCGGTGGGCCCGCTGCCGACGATCCGCACGTCCCGCGTCTTGGAGAACGCGAGCGAACCTGCCCAGGCGACGCCGATCAGCACGCTCAGGACCAGGTACGGGACGCCGACGTCCTCACGGACCGGCTGGCTGATGAACTTGTCCCAGCGCAGGAAGTAGGCGGCGACGACCCCGACCATGATGGCGAGCGTGTCGGTCGCCACGAGGCGGATCCGGTACGACCTGTCCCAGGAGACCTCGGCGAACGACGCACGGGCCGCCCGGAGAGGAGCAGCAGGCGATGCGGTGAAGATGTGGCGGAGTCCACGACGCGTGTCGTGGATGACGCTTCCGGCCATGGCCCGGCTACCTCTCGATAAAGTCCTGCAGCCGACTTCTTGACTGCGCGGAACGACTCATACTAGGAGCCGCCCTCAGGTAATAAGAATGCTGCGAACGCCTTTTCACCCGGGTGAGAAGGTTGCAGACGCCCGGGTCTCAGCCTTGTGATTCAGCGCTTCCGGGCAGGGAGCACCCGTGGGGGCTGAAGCAAGAATGGGAGTCGGACGACCGTCCAAATAAAGGTCCCGACGAAGTGATCTCCTGGGGGACGCTGCGGTGCGCCACCCCGAAACCTGGACGTGCGTCCAGATCCGAGCGTTCATCGAGCCTTCGGATACTAGCGGCTGTCGAGGCGCCGACGGAACCCTCGTCCATCGTTCGTCTCACACAGGAGAGATGGGCGAGCCCTGGGGTTGTGACGCCGATCACCGGGTGAAAGGGGCATCGTGCCGGAATGAGGGCATTCAGCGGGCCCGGAGCCGCCTCAGCACGCACCGGGGCGCCCCCGCACGGCCGGCACGTCCACTCCGGCCTGCTCGTCGCGCTCGGTCTTTTCACCCGCTCCCCCCTGCACGCGACCGGCACTAGACTCGTCGCGTGCCCTCGATGATCTCCCTCCTGATCCACCCGGAGCGGCGCCGCCCCAACCCGCCGGCGCTCCGCGTCGACCTGCGCCACGTGGCTCTCGTCGGGATGTCCCTCTGGGCGATCGCCCTCGCCGTCTCCCTCGTCCTGCTCGTGCTCGGCCACGCGACGTACGAGGCACCCGCGACGTGCGGCGCCGGCCTCCTGCTCGGGGTCGTCGGGCTCGCGTGGGAGCGCAGGAACCGCGCGGAGTACCGCTCGTCCGAGTGAGCAGCACTCGCCGGGGGCCTTCGTCGGCCCGCTTCCCGCGCCGCCCTCCCGATAGGGGGGACAGCCCCATAGTTCTTCACCTGCCCCGTTCGTAGAGTCGATCACGCGGCGTCTTGTTCTGCGTCCGCCCCCCGATCCACGAGCGGACGATGATGACGGCTAGCAGCGCGGTACTGGACCTCGACCCTCCTCAGTCGAAGGCCCCGTCGGCTCGGCAGCGACAGGTCAGCGACTTCTCCGAGCTGACGCGCATGGTCCAGGAGACCGGGCTCATGCGCCGCCGCTACGCCTACTACTGGGCGCGGTTCGCGGGCATCGTGGCGCTGCTCGCCGCGTGCGGCGTGGGCATGGTCCTCCTGGGCGACTCGTGGTGGCAGCTCGCGATCGCGGGCGCGCTGGGCGTGCTGTTCACGCAGATGGCGTTCCTCGGCCACGACGCGGCGCACCGCCAGATCTTCCGCTCGGGCCAGTGGAACGACTGGGCGAGCCTGGTCATCGCGAACCTCTTCGGCGGGCTCAGCTACGGCTGGTGGCTGCACAAGCACTCCAAGCACCACCAGAAGCCCAACGTCCTGGGTACCGACCCGGACATGATCAACGGCGTCCTCGTGTGGGAGACCGAGACCCTCGAGAAGCCCAAGACCGGGATCCGAGGGTGGCTCGCGTCGCACCAGGGCTACTGGTTCTTCCCGCTCCTGCTCCTCGAGGGCCTCAACCTGCACGTCAACGGCCTCAAGACGATCTTCGGCAAGGAGCCGGTCAAGCGTCGCGCGGTCGAGATCACGTTCGTCACGATCCGGCTCGTCGGGTTCGTCGCAGCGGTCTTCCTGCTCATGCCCGTGGGCATCGCGTTCGCGTTCATCGGCGTCGAGCTCGCCGTGTTCGGCTTTCTCATGGGCGCCTCGTTCGCGCCCAACCACAAGGGCATGCCGGTCATCGCGCCCGACGTCAAGATCGACTTCCTGCGCCGCCAGGTCCTGATGAGCCGCAACATCCGCGGCGGCCGCGCCGTCGACGTCTTCATGGGCGGCCTCAACTTCCAGGTCGAGCACCACCTCTTCCCCAGCATGCCGAGCCCCGCGCTGCGCAAGGTCCGCCCCATGGTCATCGAGTTCTGCCAGGCCAAGGGCATCAAGTACACCGAGACGACGCTGATCGACTCCTACCGGATCGTCATCGCGTACCTCAACCGGGTGGGCATCGCCTCGCGCGACCCGTTCCAGTGCCCCCTGACGGCGCAGTACCGCTCGGCACGCTGAGCACACCGCCGGACGCACCGCCACGGGCCGGTGATCGGGACTAGGTCTCGATCCCGGCCCGACGGCGTGTGGTCCGGTTCGCGTGCACGGACCATCGCGGCACCCACCTCGCGAGCGCGACCGCGCCGAGCAGCCCGATCGACCCGGACGCGACGATCCCGCCCGCGAGGCTGCCGAGCGCAGCCCCTGCCGAGACGACGAGCGGGCCCAGCGCGGCCCCCGAGTCCTGGAAGAGGCGCCAGATCCCGAGGAACTGGGCGCGGACGTCCGGCGGGGCGACGTCGGCCCCGAGCGTCATGAGGATCCCCGAACCGATCCCGTTGCCGAACCCCATGACCATCGCGACGACGGCCACCCCGGCGACCGTGCTCGTGAGCGGCAGCACGACGATCGCCCCGCCCAGGACCACCATGCAGGGGATCGCGACCCACAGCCGACCCATCCGGTCCATGACCTTGCCGGCCGGGTAGAAGAGCAGCATGTCGACCGCACCGGACAGCCCGAAGATCACGCTCGTCGTCGCCGGGCTGAACCCCAGCTGGTCCGACCACAGGGGCAGCACGACCTGGCGCGCCGCACGCGTCGCGCCGACCATGACGACCGCGAGCCCGAGCGTCGCGAACACCCGCCGGTTCTGGACCAGGACGGTCCGGAAGCTCACCGGTGCCACGGTCCTGCGGTGCTCGGTGGACCCGGCCGCGACGTCGGGCACCACGAGCGTCACGAGCCCCGCGAGCAGGCTCGTCCCCACGGCCAGCCAGTACGCAGCCTGCAGGTCCCACACCGCGAGCACGGCCGCCGCCGCGAACGGGCCGACGAACGCCCCGATCCGGTGGGTGCCCGCGAGCGTCGAGAGCGCGCGGGCACGCTTGAGCACGGGCGTGACCTCGGTCAGGTAGGCCTGCCGAGCGAGCATGAAGACCGCGTTGGTCACGCCGACGCAGAACACCCCGGCGCCCAGGACCCACAGGTTGGGCGCGAGCGCGCACGCGACCAGACCCACGACCGACGCCGCGGCGGCCGTCATCATGGCCCGCCGGTCGCCGAACCTCGCCGCGAACGCGCCCGCGGGCACGTCCCCAGCGATCTGCCCGATCCCCAGGAGCGCCACGACGAACCCCGCGAGCGCGATCCCCGCGCCCATCGAGAGAGCGGTCAGCGCGATCACGGGCACGATCGCGCTGACCCCGGCCTCGAACACGAACGTGGGGACGTACACACCGCCCACGAGCCGGCGGTCGAAGATGCCCGAGGGCCCGTCGGTCGAGGGCGCCGCGCGGCTCGCGGGGGCGTCGTCCGACGGCGTCGCGCGGCTCATGCGGCGCTGTCCGTGGTGCTGCGGCTCATCGCGGAGGGTCAGCCCCGTCCCACGCCGACTCGGCGAGCAGCTCGTCGGCCGCGTCGGGGTCCAGGAGCGCGACCTCGAGGAGGTACCGCGTGTCCGCGCGCCCGGCCGCTGCGGCGAGACCGCGTGCGAGGCCCGACGTCGTCGCGGCATGCACCTCCGGGCCGCCACCTCCCGCGCACACCCACCAGTCGACCTCGACACCGTCCACGGTCAGGACGTCGTGCTCGAACCAGTGCTCAGGCACTCCCTCGACGAGCCCTACGACGCGGGCGTCGACCACCTGGCGCGAGCCCTCGCCGTCGGGCAGGGGGACGTCCGTGCTCCTCGGGGTCGGGAGCAGGGGGAGGTCGAGCAGGTCCGCGAGGGCCTCGCCCGCGCGCACGGCGTCACCCGCGCCGTCCGGCGCGACGGGCAGCACGGTCCGCACCTGCGCCCACATGGCGCTCGTCGCGACCGCCAGGTCCTCGGCGGCGACGCACGTCGCGCGCCCCCCGCGCAGGCCGGGCAGCCGCTCGGGCAGCTCGTCGAGCACGTCCGCAGCCGGGACGCGCCGCGCGAGCGCACCCAGCCCGCGCCACACCGCGAGCGAGGCGGTCAGCGGGAGGGGCGTGCCGACGTCGGGCAGCGCGGCGAGGTACCCCGACCAGTCCGCCGGGTCCAGGTCCTCGAGCCGGACGACCCCGCCCAGCGCGCGCACCACCTCGGCGTCCAGACCGCGCACGGCCGGTGGCGGGTCGGCGAGGAAGGGGACGGTGCCCGGCTGCGCCGCGAAGGGCGCGCCGAGGTGCCGGCGCAGCCACCACGCGGTGTAAGAGGGTGCGTCCCCCGCCCGCGCGCTCCCCTGTCCCCGGACGGGATCGAGGAGGGCCGCACGGGCGTCGGGGTCGTGCGCGAGGCGCGCGAGGAAGGCGGGCCAGGCGTCGTCGGCCACGGCGTCGAGGTCCGCGACCCCGTCGAGGTCGCCCACGTACGCCCCGCCGCCGTGCAGTCCCGCGAGGAAGTCCAGGTAGTCGGTCCAGCCTGCGAGCCAGGACTGCGGGTCGGCCGGGTCGGCCGCGTCGTCGGCCAGGTCGGTCCCCCTGGCCCACGGGGTCAGGACGTCCGCGACCCGGTAGACCGACACGTCGGCCTGGACACCCACCGCGCGCAGGACGTCCTCGCTCCACGCGCCCGACGGCTCGGCCTCCGCTGCGAGCGGCACCAGCCCGTCGAGGTGCTCGGCAGCCCACGACCCGGGCAGCACGCACTCACGCGCCGGGGACAGGTCGCCGTCGGCCGTGGGCAGGGGGAGCTCTCCGAGCCAGAAGGGCAGCTCGGCGGGCAGCGCGCCCTCGTCGAGCGCGGCCCGCACCAGGGCGAGCACCTGCCCGACGGCGGAGGGCACCTGGGAGGGTACGTCGCCCTGGGCGGCGTCGGGATCGGGGGCGGGCATGTCGGCCTCGGCGTCCAGCGCGGGCGACCTGCTCGTCCACAGCGCCGGCCCGTCGTCGCCCACGTCCGCGAGGTCGCCCAGGAGAGGGTCGCCGTCCGCGGCCTCGTCCGCGAGATGCAGGACGTGGTCCCTGACCGCGGGCTCCTCGAGGAGCGTGCGCGCCGAGGACACCGTGGCCCCCAGGCGTTCGAGGAGCGGGTGCGCGGCCTCCGGGTGGACGAGCCGCAGGCCGAGCGAGCGCGCGAGCGCGAGGAACGGCGAGGAACCAGCGGCGCCGGACGCGCCGTCCGCGCCCGGGACCTCGTCGCCCGGGCTCAGCAGGAGCGTGCCGCGCGCCCCCCGCACCGTGCGGCCGTCCGCGAGCGGCACCGTGACCGCCCCGAGCGCGTCGAGCACCCCCGGCTGCCCCCGGTGCGGCGCGAGGACCGCGTAGACCTCGCGCCAGCTGCTGGGCCCCATGCCCGCGGGGAGCTCGTCGAGCACGTCGGCCAGGTCACGGGACTGCACGCCCAACGAGCGCGCGACCGCGAGGAACGGCGACGGGACGTCCACGAGCCCGGGCACCCAGCGCCCGAGGACCCGGAGCACGTCCGGGTCGCGGCCCACCTCGCCCGCGAGGACCTGGGCGTCGCGCGGCGCGACGAGGTACCGAGCGGCGTCAGGCTCGTCCTGGTCGTCCCTGTGCGCCGTCGCCGCTCTGTCCTCCCTGACCGGGGCGAGCAGCCGTGTGCCCCGCAGGGCGTCGAGGGCCACCTCACGGATCCGCGCGTCGACCTCGCTCGTGGGCAGGCCCGTCGGGACGAGCCCGAGGACGTTGCCGGGGACATGGCCGGGGACGTGGCTGCGGCCGATGCCGGGAAGGTGACCGGTCTGGACGTCCGGCACCGAGGCCGCGATGCTCGCGCCGCCCGCGTCCCACGCCGCCAGTCGGGCGAGGAGACGCGCATAGGCCTCGCCCGCCCGCGCCGCAAGATCCTCCGTCACGGGGCCGGGCAGGACGTGACGCCTGCTCGGGTCGAGCGGGAAGGACGCGATGAGGAGCGCGGGGAAGGTCAGCCGCTCGTCCGTCGGGGTGGGCGCGTGCAGCAGGCCGGAGACCGCGGTCGGCTCGTGCGGCAGGGCCCACAGGAGCGACCACCCCGCGTGCTGTTGCTCGACCGGGAGCGACGCGAGCAGGTCGGCGGAGCTCTCCCCTGCCTCACGCAGCACGGTCCACCGTGCATCGGCGTCCTGGAGGTGGCGCACCTCGCCGGTGTCCGCGACGACCACGACGACCTCGGCGAGCGCGGGCAGAGCGAGGAGCAGCGCGTCGTCGAGCTCGTCGAGCTGGTGACGCACTGCCAGGACCGCCTGCTCGTCCCGCAGACGCAGCGACACGACGGTGTCCGGCGCCCACGGTCCGCCCGGTTCGCGAGCGCCCTCCGCACGGTCGGGACCCGCGAGGTCCCGGCCCTGCGACGGCTCGAGCCCGGCGAGCGTCGGACCTGCGGGCGACGCCGGCAGCGGGTCCGTGGGGAACGGGAGCCGCAGCACCGGGAGCGCGGCTCCCCGTTCGAGGACCGCTGCCGCGAGCCGGTCTGCGTCCGCCTGCTCCGCACGCTCCCCCCCGGGCGCTCGCGTGAGCCCGTCCAGGGCGTCACGCGTGCGGTCGAGCGAGAACACGACGCCGCCCAGCGTCGACCGGACCACGATCTCGTCGGCCACCGACCGCACGGCCGCGAAGCCCACGCCGAACCGGCCCACGCGCCCGGGCCCCTCGCCCACTGGCTGGAGCTCCGCCGTCGGGCCGGAACCGGACGCCGTGGCGGGGAAGGCCCGGCGTGCCCCGTCCGATGCGCGCTTCGTGGGGACGACCTTCGCCGAGGCGCGCATCGACGCCAACGACGCGACACCGCGCGCGTCCAGGGGCTCGCCCGAGTTCTCGGCCGTGAGCCACCAGGACCCCGAAGCGTCCGGCGCGAGGCGCAGGACCAGACGGCCCGGGGCGCGCGCGTGCGCCGCGGCGTCGGCCGCGTTCTGCGCCAGCTCGACGACCACGCGGTCGCGGTAGTAGCCGCGCGCGTGGTCCTCCTCGGTGTTCGCGTCCTCGCGGAAGCGAGTCGGCGACGCGAGCCACGCCTCCGTGACAGCCCGGCGCAGGGCCGCTGTCCCGAAGGCGTCCTCGGTCACCGTGTGGGCTCGTCCGGTGCCGCGCCCTCGCCCGGGTCGGAGGGCTCGTCGCCCGGCCCGTCACCCGAGGATCCGGCCGACGAGGTCCCCGGCTCGGGCAGCGTGATGCGCGACAGCGCGAGCTGGATGCTTGCCTCGACCTCGGCCGAACGCTCCACGGCGGCAGCCTCGGCAGGGACCTCGACGTCGACCGGGACGTCGACACGCACCGTGCCGCCGTCCGCCGCCGGCTCGGCCGTCTCGCTCGACGCCTGCGCAGCGTCGAGGAGCTGGACGATCTCGACGTCCATCTCGTCGATCAACGGGTCCGGCGCGGGCCAGTCCGTCGGGTGCGGCTCGACGTCCGTCTCGGAGTGCGCCCCGCACCCGTGGTCGAGGCTCACGACCTTGCCGTCGTCGGGGGACCACGGGTTGGCGCAGACCGCGAAGAGCTGCCCGAGCGCCCCCTGGAGCGGGACCAGGAAGCCGCACGACCCGCACTCGGCGCTCGACGCGACCGCGCCCGGCGCCGTGGGGCCCCGCGTGCCGCGGTACCAGCGCTCGGCGGCCTCGTCCCGACCCTGCGGCGAGAGGACACGGACGCGAGCGAGCGCGAGCTCCTCGATCGCGACCTCGTCCTGCTCCTCGTCGCCCGTCGGCACGTAGCCCGGCTCGAGGCGCGGGTCGTCCGCCTGGAAGGGCAGGACGTCGCCCGCACCGATGTCGCCGGGGCGCAGACGCTCCGACCACGGCAGCCACTCGGGAGCCAGGATCGCGCCGTCGCCCGGCAGGAGCTCGACCTCGCACACCGTCGCGACCCGACCGCGCGGCACACGCGCGAGCGTCACCGTCCAGCGCCACCCCCGGTACCCGAGCATGGTGCAGGCGAACAGGTGGGAGATCAGGCGGTCCTCGACGGCGAGGGTCCCCAGGTGCTCCCCGACGTCCCCGGGGTGCTCGGCGACCTGCTCCGCCGCGGCGCGCGCCAGGTCCACCGCACCCGTGAGCACGGCGTCCTTGGCGGCGCGCGCGCTCACGCGACGAACGGTCGGTCCTTCAGCGGCGGCCACGGCAGCCATGTCATGCCTCCAGGTCGTCGGCGACAGCGCGCAGGACCCGGGCGATCTGGGCTCCCTTGGCGGCGTCCGGGTAGCGGCCACGGCGCAGCGAACCGCCCACCTGGTCCATCACCTTGATGAGGTCCTCGATCGCGACCCCGAGCTCCTCGGCGGGGCGACGCTGCGCCTTGGCGACCGAGGGCGCCGGGTCGAGCAGCTTGATCGCGAGCGCCTGCGGGCCCCGGCGGCCGTCGGCCACACCGAACTCCACCCGGGCACCGGGCTTGGGCGCAGCAGCGCCGTCGGGCAGCGCGGAAGCGTGCAGGAAGACCTCGTCTCCCTCATCGCTGGCGATGAAGCCGAACCCTCGTTCGGTGTCGAACCACTTGACCTTGCCGGTGGGCACGTGAACCTCGTTTGTGCTCGTGGGAATCAGAACTCTCAGGTTACCGGGCGCGCGCCCTGACCGTCGCATCCGCCCGGCCGCGTCCGGGAGCGGGCTCCGGGTGAGAAACGCGCGACGCGACGGCCCGCGATCCGCACGGCCCCGCGGGCACCCTCCGCAGAGGGGAGAACTCCCCATGGGAGGGGGCGGCGCCGCGCCGTCCGGCTCCACTAGCCTTCAGGCGACCGCCGGCCCCGCAGCGCCGGACGCGCCGCCCCCGACACACGAGGTTCGTCATGACCACGCCGCCCACCTTCCCGCCCGCCGACCCCTCCGGGGCGTGGCAGCAGCCTGCCGGCTCCCCTCCTCCCGTCCCGGGAACCGTCAGGCCCTCGCGCCTGCGCACGGGCCTGGTCCTGGGTGGCGCAGCGACCGCCGCGCTCGTCCTGGTGGGCGGCGGGGTCTTCGCCTACACGACCCTCGACGGCGGCGGTGCGCAGCCCGAGGCCGCGCTCCCGGACACTGCGATCGCCTACGTGCGTGTCGACCTGGACCCGTCGGCCACCCAGAAGGTCAACCTCCTGCGCCTCGCGAACCGCTTCCCGGACCTCGCGAAGGACCTCGACGTCGACCTCAGCGAGACCGCGGACCTGCGTGAGCTCCTGGTCGACGCGATCGCCGGGAGCAGCGGGTGCACGGTCGACTTCGCGGCCGACGTCGAGCCGTGGCTGGGCCAGCGTGCGGGGCTCGCGTCCCTCCCGGCCGCTGAGGACGGCGCCGAGCCCGAGCCCGTCGTGGTCCTCCAGGTGACCGACGAGGGGGCGGCCCGCACGGCCATCGAGGCCGCGCTGGGCTGCGGGGACGGCGTCGAGCCCGCACAGGTCGCGTTCACCGACGGGTACGCGCTCATCACGTCCGAGACGCTCGCCGCCGCGGACGTCGCGGCCGCCGCGAACAAGGCCTCGCTCGCGGACGACCCGCTCTTCGTGGCGGACACGAAGGCCCTGGGCGACGCCGGGCTGGTCTCGTTCTGGGTTGACGTCCAGGGCACCAAGGGCCTGCTGGAGGACTCTCTCGCCGGTCAGGGGGGCGCCGAGGAGACGACGGCGGCGCTCGCCGAGCTCGACGGCGTCACCTCGGTCTCGGGGGCGCTGCGCGCCGGCTCCGACCACCTCGAGCTCGCGTTCGCGGTCGGGGCCGACGACGCGACCCTCACGCCCCTCGATGGTGCGGGGACCTCTCTCCTGACCGGGCTCCCCGACACCACGCTGTTCGCGTCGGCGGGCACGGTCGACCCGGCGTCGATCGACGAGGCGTGGGAGCAGCTGAGCACGCTCGCCGACACGTTCGGTTCCAGCGGGCTGGGCGGCCTGGAGGACCTCGGCGGCCTGGGCGGCGGCGACCTGCTCGACGACGACTGGTCGCTGTCCTCGAACCCGGTCGGCACGACCGTGCTGCCCACGGTGACCGAGGCCGAGTGCGCCGCGCTGCTCGCGCAGCCCGAGTACGCCGCCGACTTCTCCGGGCTCGGCCTCACGGCCGAGGAGGAGGCCGAGTACAAGAGGACCTACGACGAGGCCTTCATGTCGTCGTGCACCGGGACCGACGTGGGCCTGGGTGCCGACGACCTGGGGACCGACGACCTCTACGGCGACGACTACCTGACGGACGACCTGTTCGGGGACGACTACTCGGAGACGTCCGACGACGACCTGCTGCCCAGCGGTCTCGGCTTCCAGGAGACGGTCGACGAGCTCGAGAAGTCGTTCGACATCAGGCTGCCCGAGGACCTCAAGACGCTCCTGGGCGAGCAGATCGTCGTCGCGCTCGACTCCGCAGGTCTCGACGACGTCTCGTCGGTGACGGGTCCCGGAGACGTGAGCTTCGGAGCACGCACGATCGGTGACAAGGCGGCCCTCGAGGACCTCCTGGGTCGGATCGACGCGATCCTCGTGGACGCCGGGGCCGACAAGCTCTCGAGCGCCACGACCGAGGACGGCCTCGTGATCGCGTCGAACGACGACTACGCGGCCCAGCTCGCCGCCGACGGCAAGCTGGGCTCGAAGCCCGCGTTCACGACCGTCGTGCCCGACGCGAGGTCGGCAGGCTCGGCGGTGTTCGTCGACATCGACGCGATCGAGAAGATCGCCCGCGCCAACATCGACGCGCTGGGTGGCGACGACTCGTGGATCGCCTACGTCGAGCCCCTGCAGGCCTTCGGCGTGTCGACCCGGGTCGACGGCGGGCACGCCCTGTCGAGCGTGCGCCTCAGCTTCGACTGACCGCAGCGCGCCGGGCCGGCGGCCCGTGAGGTCGCCGCCCGCCAGCGCGACAGCGCGACAGCGCGCCGCGCAGATCGACGGCCGGTCACGGGATCCTCGTGGCCGGCCCCGGTGCTCCCGGATCGAGGGGCACGGCGATCCCTGGGAGCGCGGGCGGCAGTGGCTGTTTCGTCGGACCAGCCGACCACCGGGCACCGGGCACCGGGCACCGGGCACCGTTGCCGAGCGCGGGACAGGGGATGTCTGCGCAGCGCTTTCCGGTGGGCGGGACTGGCGTTCGCTGAGCAGGACGGGGATTCGCTCGGCGAACGCCCCTCGACAAGGCCCCGGGTTGGCGGGCTCACAGCCAGGCTCAACCCGCTGGGTCGATCGGCGTCGACGAGCGCGAGCGCGCCAGGCCCGCCCCACGATCAGCCGGCTCGTCGCGAGGCTCAGCCCGCGAGATCCAGCACGCCGAGCAGCTCGGGGTCCGCCCCGGCGACGAGCAGCCGGGCGCGCATCGCGGCCGCCGCGAGCGCGTAGGGGCGGTCGTCCCCCAGCAGCAGGGACCGCGAGTTGGCGGCCTCGTCGAGGGCCAGCAGCTCGAACGCGAGGACCTCGGCCTCGGCCTGGTCGATCGCGAGCTCGCCCGCTGCCACCGCCGCCCTCGTCTGCGCCTCGACGTAGCCGTACCAGTCCGCGAGCGCCGACCGCACAGCGGCGTTCACAGGACCCGGCTTGGAGTCGACGTCGGCCGCGGTCGCGGCGAAGAAGCAGCCGCCCGTGAAGACCCTGTCCCTCGAGTACACGAGAGCGTTCCGCAGCAGCACGACCAGGCGACGCAGGCCCCTCGGCTCGGTGCGCGCCGGCTCGACGATGGTCGCGACGAAGATCTCCCGTGCCGCGACGACGGTCGCGAGCTGCAAACCCTCCTTGCCGTGGAAGAGCGTGGCGATGCTGCTCTTGCTGCGGCCCGACGCCTCGGCCAGGCGGCCGATCGTCAGTCCGTCGAGCCCCTCGACCGATGCGAGGTCCGTCGCGCGTGCGAGCACGTCCCGCCGTGACGCGTCACCACGGGCTCGTCGACCGTCCAGGGCTGCGAGTTCTGCCATCCCCCTAGTGTACGAACGATCGTTCGCGTAATCTACAGAACGAACGATCGTACGCATTCATCTGGAGGAGACATGCCCGTCCTGAACAGCGCGGTCGGCCGCGGCGTGCGCGCCGTCGCCACCGTCTCCCCGGGGCTCGCCGGCCGCTTCGCGCTGCGAGCCTTCTTCGTCACCGCTCCCCGCATCCCCGTGCGCGATGCCGACACGTCCACCCACCACACCGCGCGGCGAGCAACGCTCGTCGTCCGCGGCCGGGAGCTCACGAGCTACGGGTGGGGGTCCGGGGAGCGCACGGTGCTGCTGGTCCACGGGTGGCGCGGGCGCGCGTCCCAGCTCTCTCCCCTGGTTCGCGAGCTCGTCGCCGAGGGCTTCCACGTCGTGTCGTTCGACGCCCCGGCGCACGGCACGTCTCCGGGCGGTCCGGCCGACATCCGCGACTGGGTCGCGGCGACCGAGGCCCTGCAGCGCGTCCACGGCCCGTTCCACGCACTCGTCGGGCACTCGTTGGGCGCCCTGGCCGCACTCACCGCGGCCCGCTCGACCGTCCCGACGCGACGCGTCGCGGTCGTCTCGGGCGTGGGCAGCCCCGATCCGTATCTCACCCAGTTCGGGCGCGACCTGGGCCTGGACGCCCGCACGCTGACCCACGTCGAGGCCCGTTTCCTCGCCCGGCTCGGCGAGGACCGGGCCTCCGCCTCAGCCCGCTACGACGCCGTGACCCACCTGTTGCCGGCGACGACCGAGCTCCTCGTGGTGCACGACCGCGGCGACCGACGGATGCCTGACCTGGACGCGCGGCGGCTGCACGCTGCCCACGGCGACCGGTCTCGCCTGGTCCTCACGTCCGGGTTCGGCCACACCAAGGTCCTCTCGTCCGACCTCGCCCTCGACGCCCTCACCGCGTTCGTCACGGGCGGGCTCGACGCGGTCGACTCCCTCGACGTCGCCGAGGTCGGGGCGCGGGCGCTCGATCCGCACGCCCCGCGCACACCGGTCGACGCGCGACGCTCCGCACGGCCCCAGGTCGGCGCGTGACCGCCGCGGCACAGCACCGCCGCGACCATCCGCGCCTCGAGGACCCGGGTGAGGCGCACCCCCGACCCGCGTAGCATCGGACGAATGGCCTCAACGCCTCCGGCTCCGCGCCGGACCTTCCCCGAGGCTCTTCGCTCCCGCAGCGACGAGCAACTCGTCGCGCTGCTGATGCAGCGCCCTGACCTGGCCACTCCTTCGCCGTCGACCCTGCGTTCGCTCGCAGCACGCGCCACCAGCCGTACCAGCCTGGACCGGGCCGTCGCCCGTCTCGACGCCCTCGAGCTGCAGGTGCTCGACTCCGTCCTGGTCCTCGGGGACCAGCCCTCCGCCCCGGCCGCTCCTCGCGCGCCCGTCACGATCGACCGTCTTCTCACGGCCCTGGCCACGGAGCCCGCCGACGCCCCGCTCGTCCGCGCCGCTGTCGCGCACCTGCTCGAGGGGGCCCTGCTGTGGGACCGGGGCACCTCCGACTCCTCGGACCCCTCGGCCGCGACCGACCTGGCCGTCGCCCCGGGCCTGTCCGAGGTCCTGGGCCCCTACCCGGCCGGGCTCGGCCCCGCCGACCCGTCCTCTCCGCTCGGCCACGCGCCGTCGGGCGTGGCGCCGGACGACGCGGCCACCGCCCTCGAGGCCCTCCTCACCGACGCTCCCCCCGGGGCCCGGAGCATCCTCGACGCCCTGACCTGGGGGCCGCCCGTCGGGGTCGCGCCGCGCGCCGACCCCGTGGGCCGCGAGGCCACGACGTGGCTCCTGCGCCACCGCCTGCTCCTCGCCTCCGACGAGCGCCACGTCGTCCTGCCCCGCGAGGTCGCGCTCACGCTGCGCGGCGGGCGCACGCACGCGAGCACGGCCGCGCACCCGCCCCAGCCCGACGCCCCGCACTTCGCCGAGGACACCATCACGGCCGAGGCGGCCCGCGCGGCCCAGGACGTGGTCCGGCTCGTCGCGCACCTCCTCGCCCTGTGGCAGGCCTCGCCCCCGAGCGTGCTGCGCGCCGGCGGGCTGGGCGTGCGGGACCTGCGTCGTCTCGCGACGACGCTCGAGGTCGACGAACCGACCGCGGCGTTCGTGGCCGAGCTCGCGCTCGCGACGGGCCTGGTCGTCGACGACGGCGAGGACCCGCCCTCGTTCACCGTGACGCTCGCGGGCGAGGACTGGCTCGACCTGCCGCTCGCGAGCCGCTGGGCCGCGCTCGCCGCAGCCTGGGCCGCGTCCGGGCGCACGCCGTGGACCATCGGCAGCCGCGACGAGCGCGGCACCCTCCGCGCGGCCCTCGAACCCGACCTGAGCCGCCCGTGGGTCCCGCGCCTGCGGTTCGACCTCCTCTCGGCCCTCGCCGACCGTCCCGGGCAGGCGCTCGGCCCGGCGGACCTGCTCGAGGTCCTGCGCTGGGGATCGCCACGCGCCACTCCCCCGGCCCAGGCCGTCGAGGGGCTGGTCCGCGAGGCCGCGCTCCTGGGCGTCACGGGGGTGGGCGCGCTCGCCCCGACAGGTCGCGCGCTCCTGCTCCCCGTGCCCGACGGCGCCGTGAGCGCGCCGGAGACTGCGCTCGTGCACGCCCTCGAGTCGGTCCTGCCGCCCGAGGTCGACGAGCTGCTCGTCCAGGGCGACCTCACCGGGATCGTGCCGGGGCGCCCGAGCGGGGCCCTCGAGCGGCTCCTCGAGGACGCCGCGGACGTCGAGTCGCGCGGGGCCGCGATCACGGTCCGGTTCACGCCCGAGTCGCTGACCCGGGCGTTCGACGCCGGCCGCAGCGCCGAGGACCTGCTCACCGAGCTCGCCGCGCACTCGCGCACGCCCCTCCCGCAGCCGCTCGACTACCTCGTGCGCGACACCGCCCGGCGGCACGGCAGGCTGCGCGTCGGGACGGCGTCGAGCTACGTCCGTGCCGAGGACCCCGCGCTCCTCACGGGTCTCGTCGAGGACCCGGCGCTGCGCCACCTCGCGCTGTTCCGAGTCGCCCCCACGGTCCTGGCCGCGCTCGTGCCGGCCGCGACGCTCCAGGCCGCCCTCCGCGACCGCGGCCTCGCGTCCATGGTCGAGGGGCCCGACGGGCGGGTCGTGCGCACCGAGCGCGTCCGGTCGACGGTCCGTTCTCGCGTGGGCGGGCGACGCCCGCTGGACACGGCCACCCGGGGGCGCTCCGCCGTCGGGCCGGGAACGGCCGCGCGGGACGGCGCCGCCCTGGACACCACGGCCCGACGTGAGCGGTACGCCGAGCTCGTCCCGCGCCTGCGCGCGGCCGACGACGCCGCGCTCGCCGCGCCACCCGCGTCGGCGAGCCGCGAGGCCGCTCCGCCCGTGCCGCGCGGAACAACCGAACCCCCTGCCGCGTTGGGACTCCTGCGCGACGCGATCGACGCGGGAGACCACGTGGTCCTCGAGACGATCGACCCGACAGGTCAGCCGACCCGCCGCCGCGTGAAGCCCCTGGTCCTCGAAGGGGGGCGCCTGCGCGCCCTCGACCCGGCGCGCGACGCCGAGCTGACCGTCGCGGTCCACCGCATCGCGGGCGTCTTCACCGACGTCCCCGCGCCCACCGTCGTCCAGGACGACACGAGCGACGTCGCCTCCACGGACGCCTCCGCGGGGGCGCCGAACGACTAGCCCGCACCACCCGCGCCACGACACGACGCACCACCCGGAAGGACGCACATGGCCGACGGCCCCCTGATCGTGCAGAGCGACAAGTCGCTGCTGCTCGAGGTCGATCACCCGCTCTCCGGCGACGCCCGCCGGGCCATCGCCCCGTTCGCCGAGCTCGAACGAGCTCCCGAGCACGTCCACACCTACCGGCTCACCCCGCTGGGTCTGTGGAACGCACGGGCCGCGGGCCACGACGCGGAGCAGGTCGTCAACGTCCTGCTCCAGTACAGCCGCTACCCCGTGCCGCACGCGCTGCTCGTCGACGTCGCGGAGACCATGTCGCGCTACGGGCGGCTCCAGCTCGTCGCGCACCCCACGCACGGCCTGGTGCTCCAGGCGACCGACAAGGCCGTGCTCGCCGAGGTCCTCAAGTCCAAGCGGACGGCGGGGCTCGTCGGCGAGCGCCTGGGCGACGACTCCGTGGTGGTGCACCCGTCCGAGCGCGGGCACCTCAAGCAGGTGCTGCTCAAGCTCGGCTGGCCCGCCGAGGACCTCGCGGGCTACGTCGACGGCGAGAAGCACCCGATCGACCTGTCGCCGACCGACCCTGCGCACGAGGACAAGCCCTGGGCCATGCGCCCCTACCAGCAGCAGGCCGTCGACGGGTTCTGGCACGGCGGCAGCGGCGTCGTCGTGCTCCCCTGCGGTGCGGGCAAGACGATCGTCGGGGCCGGGGCCATGGCGAAGTCCGGGACCACGACGCTGATCCTCGTCACCAACACCGTGAGCGCGCGCCAGTGGCGTGACGAGCTGGTGCGGCGCACGACGTTGACCGAGGACGAGATCGGCGAGTACTCGGGCGCCCGCAAGGAGATCAAGCCCGTCACGATCGCGACGTACCAGGTGCTCACGACCAAGCGGAAGGGCGTCTACACGCACCTCGAGCTGCTCGACGCACGCGACTGGGGCCTCGTGGTCTACGACGAGGTCCACCTGCTGCCGGCCCCCATCTTCCGCATGACGGCGGACCTCCAGGCGCGCCGCCGCCTGGGCCTGACCGCGACGCTCGTGCGCGAGGACGGTCGGGAGGACGAGGTCTTCAGCCTGATCGGACCCAAGCGGTACGACGCGCCCTGGAAGGACATCGAGGCCCAGGGCTACATCGCGCCCGCGGACTGCGTCGAGGTGCGGCTCACGCTCCCCGACCGTGACCGCATGGCGTACGCGACGGCAGAGCCCGAGGACAAGTACCGGCTCGCCGCGACGGCGCCGGGCAAGAACCGGGTCGTCGAGCAGATCGCGGCCGCGCACCCGGACGACCAGGTCCTCGTGATCGGCCAGTACCTCGACCAGCTCGAGGAGCTCGGCGAGCACCTCGACGCGCCCGTCATCACGGGCGCCACGACGGTGCGCGAGCGTCAGCGCCTGTTCGAGGCGTTCCGCTCCGGGGAGATCAACCGGCTCGTCGTGTCGAAGGTCGCGAACTTCTCGATCGACCTGCCCGAGGCCTCGGTCGCGATCCAGGTGTCGGGGTCGTTCGGGTCACGCCAGGAGGAGGCGCAGCGCCTGGGACGCATCATGCGACCCAAGCAGGACGGTCGTACCGCGCACTTCTACGCCGTGGTCTCGCGCGACACCGTGGACCAGGACTTCGCGGCGCACCGGCAGCGCTTCCTGGCGGAGCAGGGGTATGCGTACCGCATCGTCGACGCGGAGGACCTGGACGTCGTGCAGTAGAGGGCGGGGGGTCCGCGACGCAGGAGCGCGGCACCCGCCCGGCACGGAACGACGACCAGTCCGACCGCAGGTTGAGAGGACCTGGACGTCGTGCAGCAGAGGGCGGGGGCCCGCGACGCAGGAGCGCGGCACCCGCCCGGCACGGCGGTCGGATCGCCGGCGCGGGTCTCCGGGGAGGGGTGTGTTGTTCGTGGAGCCACCACAATGGTGGTGGCTCCCCGAACGACACACCCCACCCCCGGCCCTGCCTCCGATGCCCGAGACCCCACCGGGGGCGCTCCTGGTCGACGGGCAGGCTCCGCCGTCGGGCGGCGGGCCCGCCGCAGCTCAGAGCTCTCGGTAGTAGTGCACGAGGGGCAGGGCCGTGAATCCGCTCGCCTCGTACATGGCTCGCGCAGGGCCGTGCCCGTCGTCGCCGCCGGTCCAGACGCTCGCGTACGCGCACCCTGCTTCTCTCATCAGGTCCAGGCAGGCGTCGGTGAGGGCGCGTCCCACTCCCGCCCGGTGGGCCGACGGGTCGACGGCGATGAGCTCGAGGTCACCGGTCCGCAAGCCGTCCGCGTCGTGCGCCCCCAGGACCACGGAGGCGAACCCGACGACCTGTCCGTCGACCTCCGCGACGAGCGTCGTCGCGGCGTGCTGGGCGCACGTCGTGCGCACCGTCGCGGCCTGGATCCGGCGCCAGTCCGGATAGGCGAGCGCGTAGATCGCCTCACC
Source organism: Oerskovia sp. NPDC060287 (assembly GCF_042726775.1). Taxonomy (NCBI): domain Bacteria; kingdom Bacillati; phylum Actinomycetota; class Actinomycetes; order Micrococcales; family Cellulomonadaceae; genus Oerskovia; species Oerskovia sp. NPDC060287. The sequence goes on along the minus strand of NZ_JBHXBO010000017.1, from coordinate 4,264 downwards.
GAGGAGGGCGCGCCACGCGTCGTACACCGGCTCCCAGGCGCGGAGCGAGAGATCCGTCAGATGCTCGGTGTCGGTGGGCTGGAAGGGCCTGATCGTCGTGGTCACGGCGCGAGCGTGGCACCCCCCGACGCACGGTCGCCAGCCATTTCCTCGGGCGGGTCGGCCGGCAGCGAGGTTCAGCGCCCCTCGGTACCCACGCGACGCGCACCCGACGCGAACCCGAGCCACGTGTGACGGTTGCCCGCCCAGCACCAGCCGACCTTGGGCGCTCCGCGGCGTTCCTTGCCGTCGCGCCCCGTGCCGTTGGAGATCCACACCGCAGGCGTGCGGGAGTCGAGGCGCCCCTTGTCCTTGCGGAGCCGCGACCCGATCGTCATGAAGCAGTGGTTGCGCGCCACGACGTCGGGCGCCTGCAGGGCCCAGTGGATCCCCTCGCTGAGGACGAGGGGCGTGCGCCCCCGCCGGACGATCTCCGGCAGCGCCTCGTCGGGGGACCAGTTCGCCATGTCGTCCCCACGCTCGACGTCCGTCACCACGTAGAGCGCCTCCTCGGGCAGCTCGAGCCCTTCGAGGGGCTCGAACCGGTCCACGTCGTCCATGTCGACCACGACGAAACCTTCCTTGTCCCCCAGCCGGAGCAGCGGCGCGAGGACGGACGGTGCGGCGAGACGCGGGTGGACGGCGAGCAATCCGCCGTCGGGCACGCTCGCCGCAAGGCGCCCGACGGCGTCACGCACCTCGCGCCCGGACAGCCCGGCGAGGTCGTGGACGCCGAGCGCGATCAAGCGCTCCGCCTGGTCGGCCAGCGACGGCAGGGGCAGGAGCGCGGACGGGGTCGCGCCCGGGGTGCCGGACGACAGCGTCGTGGGGTCGGGCGACCGGACGGAAGGGGCTGCAGCGGGCGAGGACGTCGTCGTGCGGGGTGTCATGAGGACCTCTCGTCGGGGGCGTGACGCTCGGAGAACACTGTACGCCGTACGAATATTCCCCTCCGGTGCCGACCGGCACCCGACGACGAGCACCCACCACCCGAGGTGGCTGCAACGCCTGAAAGGTCCGGATCACCCCGATCCGGCCTCCGACGAAGGCCGGGTGAAATGCCCACCGGTGTCCGGAATCGCGATTGCGGGTCTGCTCGCCCTGGGAAAGGATCACGAGGTGACCTCGTCGTCCGAAACAGCCGCGCCCTCTCGCCCTGCCCGCACGCCCCGGTCCGCGGTGCGCACCTGGCTCTCCCTGGTCGCCCTCGGCGCACTGGGACTCGCGACGTTCGCCTCACCCGCCGTCGCCGCCGGACCGACCTGGCACGGCCAGGCAGATGCCTCGGCGCCGGTCACGACGACCGTGCCCGCCACCACCACGAGCCGCCTGCCCGCCGCGCAACCCCTCGACCTCCCAGGCCGCATCACCGACCCCGAGGGGGTCCTGGGGAGCCAGACCGACGAGGTCGAGGCCGCGATGGACCGCCTCGAGGCCGACACCCCGTACCAGCTCTACGTCGTGTACGTCGACACGTTCGACGGCCAGGACGCCCAGACCTGGGCCACCGCGACCGCCAACCTGTCAGGGCTGGGCCGGGACGACGTCCTGCTCGCCGTCGCGACCGAAGACCGTCGCTACGACCTCTCGGCCGACAACAACATCGGGCTCTCGGACGCCTCTCTCGACAAGGTCCAGGCCGCGGTCGAGGACGAGCTCAGCCAGGAGGAGTGGGCGCAGTCCGCGATCGTCGCCGCGAACACGCTGCGCACCGAGGCGACCGGTTCGTCGTCGTCGGGCGGGTCCGGCTGGCTGATCGTCCTCGTCGTGGGGCTGCTCGTCATCGCAGGCTTCTTCGTCGTCCGCTCGCTCCTGCGCAAGCGCCGCGGCACGGCCGCCCAGCCGGGCGGTCCCGACGAGGCCGACGAGCTCTCGCAGCTCCCGACCGACGAGCTCAACCGCCGCTCCAGCTCGGCCCTCGTCGCGATCGACGACGCCATCAAGACCTCCGAGCAGGAGCTCGGCTTCGCCCAGGCACAGTTCGGCCTCGAGGCGACCAAGGAGTTCCAGGCGGCGCTCGAGACGGGCAAGCAGAAGGTCTCGCAGGCGTTCGCGCTGCGCCAGCAGCTCGACGACCAGACCCCCGAGACGGAGCCCGTCTCGCGCTCCCTCATGGCCCAGATCATCACGTTGTGCGGCGAGGTCGCGGCCTCGCTCGACGCCGAGTCCGCCCAGTTCGACGAGCTGCGCGACCTCCAGTCCCGCGCCCCCGAGGTGCTCGACACCGTCGAGCGTCGCGCCGGAGAGGTCGAGGCCCGCATCGCCCCTGCCCGCAGCACGCTCGCAGGACTCTTCGCGACCTACCCCGAGGCCGCGCTCGCGTCGGTCGCGGCCAACCCCGACCAGGCCGCACAGCTCCTCACGGGCGCCCGCGAGGCCGTCGCCGCAGGACGCGAGGCCCTCGAGGGCAAGGACCGAGCGTCGGCCGTCGCGCACGCCCGCGCCGCCGAGAACGCCGTGGGGCAGGCCGTCGTGCTCCTCGACGCGGTCGACTCCGCGGGCGGCGACCTGGCCCAGGCCGGCAAGCGCCTCGACGTGGCCGTCGCCTCGATCACCGCGGACATCGCCGACGCTGCGCGCCTCGCCCCGGGCGACCCGGCCGTGACCGCCCGGTCCACCGAGGCCCAGGCCGCCGTGGCCGACGCCCAGGCCGCACGCAACGGCGGCGACCCGCTCGCGGCACTGCGTCGGCTCACAGACGCCGAGGCAGCGATCGACGCGGCCCTCGCTCCGTTCCGCGAGAGCGCCGAGCAGGCCGCGCGCGCGTCCGCGCTGCTGCGCGACACCCTCGGCCGGGTCGACTCGCAGATCCGCGCGACCAACTCGTTCATCGAGACCCGGCGCGGCGCCGTCGGGCCCGAGGCACGGACCCGGCTCTCCGAGGCCATCCGCTACCTCGGCGAGGCACGGGCCCTGCAGCCCACCGATCCCGTCCGCGCCCTCGCCACGGCCCAGCAGGCCGACTCCCTCGCCCAGTCCGCAGCCCAGCTGGCCCAGCGCGACGCGGCCGCGTGGGAGCAGCAGCAGAACGGTCCCGGCATGTTCGGCGGCGGCGGCTCGGGAGGCGGGAGCAACGTCGGCGGCATGGTTCTCGGCGGCATCCTCCTCGACCAGATCCTGCGCGGCGGAGGCGGCGGAGGCCGTCGCTCGAGCGGGGGGTTCGGCGGAGGCTTCGGCGGCGGCGGGTTCGGCGGAGGCGGTTCGTCCGGCCGGTCCTCGCGCGGTTCGTCCGGCGGCCGTTCGTCGGGCGGACGCTCCAGCAGAGGAGGACGGTTCTAGGGGCCGGACCCGCAGGTCGCACCCCCGCGCACCACGTCGTCGCGACAGCACCGCGTACACGCACCCACGAGCAGGAAGGCACGACCGATGGCAGAGAAGCAGAGCATCTTCGGACGCATCACCCAGCTGGCCAAGGCGAACATCAACGCGCTCCTCGACGGCGCCGAGGACCCGCAGAAGATGCTGGACCAGCTCGTCCGCGACTACACGAACAGCATCGCCGACGCCGAGCAGGCCGTCGCGCAGACCATCGGGAACCTCCGCCTCGCCGAGCAGGACTACAACGAGGACGTCGCCGCCGTGCGCGAGTGGGGCGACAAGGCCGCGGCCGCGTCCGCGCGCGCGGACCAGTACCGGTCCGCGGGCGACTCGGCCAACGCCGACAAGTTCGACAACCTCGCCAAGGTCGCCCTCCAGAAGCAGATCTCCGCGGAGGGCGAGGTCCGCCAGGCCGAGCCCCTCATCTCCTCGCAGCGCGAGACGGTCGAGAAGCTCAAGACCGGGCTCGCGCAGATGAAGAACAAGCTGGGCGAGCTCAAGTCCAAGCGCGACTCGCTGGTCGCGCGGCAGAAGTCCGCCGAGGCGCAGCAGACCGTCCAGGGGGCGATCAGCTCGATCAACGTCCTCGACCCCACGAGCGAGGTCTCGCGCTTCGAGGAGAAGGTGCGCCGCGAGGAGGCCAAGGCGCTCGGCCAGGCCGAGGTCGCCGCGTCCTCGCTCGACGCGCAGTTCGAGGAGCTCGAGACCTCGGGGGCCAACATCGAGATCGAGGCGCGGCTCGCGGCGCTCAAGAGCGGCGGCTCGTCCCCCGCGCCGCAGATCTCTCCCACGACGGTGACCTCGATCGAGGCCGGCACGCAGGACGCGCCCAGCGAGTGGTAGGCGCCTGACGGCTCGCACGGGGCAGGGCACCCCACGCACGGCGACGGCCGGTGACCACGAGGTC
>NZ_JBHXBO010000016.1:0-35349 GCF_042726775.1 Oerskovia sp. NPDC060287 | reverse complement strand
GTCCTGGCGCCGGTCAGACCGGCGCCAGGCGCGGGGCGGGAGCGATCAGGAGTCGCCGCCCGCGTTGCCGGACGTGCCGGCCGTGACGTCCATCAGACGGTACTTCTCGATGGCCTGGGCCGAGGCCTCGGCCGGGACCTTGCCCTGCTTCGCGAGCTGCTGGAGCACGCGCACCACGACCGAGGGACCGTCGATCTTGAAGTGACGACGGGCCGCGGCACGCGTGTCGGAGAAGCCGAAGCCGTCCGCACCGAGCACCGCGTAGTCGCCCGGGACCCACTGGCGCACCTGGTCGGGGACCAGGTGGTCGTAGTCGCTCGTCGCGACGAACGGACCCTCGGCGCCCTGGAGCTTGGCCGTCAGGTACGGCACGCGCGGCGTCGCGGCCGGGTTGAGGAACGCGTCCTGCTCGGCGGCCAGGCCGTCGCGGCGCAGCTCGTTCCAGCTCGTGACGCTCCAGACGTCCGCGGAGACGCCCCAGTCCTTCTCGAGGAGCTCCTGCGCCTCGAGAGCCCACGGCACGCCCACGCCCGAGGCGAGGATCTGCGCCTTGGGTCCCGACGCCTCGGAGACCTTGATGCGGTGGATGCCGCGCAGGATGCCCTCGACGTCGACGTCCTCCGGCTCGACTGGCTGCTGCATGGGCTCGTTGTAGACCGTCACGTAGTACATGACGTTCTGGTCGCGCCCGTCCGAGCCGTCGCCGTACATGCGCTCGATGCCGTCGCGCACGATGTGGCGGATCTCGTAGCCGTAGACCGGGTCGTACTGGACGATCGCCGAGTTGGTGCCGGCCAGCAACGGCGAGTGGCCGTCCGCGTGCTGGAGGCCCTCACCGGTGAGCGTCGTGCGCCCGGCCGTCGCGCCGATGATGAACCCGCGGGTCAGCTGGTCGCCCGCGGCCCAGAACTGGTCGCCCGTGCGCTGGAACCCGAACATCGAGTAGAAGATGTAGAACGGGATCATCACCTCGCCCTGCGTGGCGTACGAGGTGCCGACCGACTGGAACGCGGCCGCGGAACCGGCCTCGTTGATGCCGGTGTGCATGATCTGCCCGGCCTCGGACTCCTTGTAGCTCAGCATGAGCTCGCGGTCCACGGCGAGGTAGTTCTGGCCCTGCGTGTTGAAGATCTTCGCGGACGGGAAGATCGAGTCCAGACCGAAGGTCCGGGCCTCGTCCGGGATGATCGGCACGATGCGCTTGCCGATCTCCTTGTCCTTGATGAGGTCCTTGAGCAGCCGGACGAACGCCATGGTGGAGGCGATCTCCTGGTTGCCCGAGCCCTTCTTGAGGATCTCGTACGTCTTGTCGCCCGGCAGCGTGACGGGGGCCGGTGCGGAGCGGCGCTCCGGCACGTAGCCGCCGAGCTGACGGCGACGCTCCTGCATGTACTGGATCTCCGGCGCGTCGGCACCCGGGTGGTAGTACGGGGGCTCGTACGGGTTGGCGTCGAGCTCCTCGTCCGTGATCGGGATGCGCAGCGAGTCGCGCAGCGTCTTGAGGTCGGCCAGGCCGACCTTCTTCATCTGGTGCGTCGAGTTGCGCCCCGCGAAGCCCGAGCCCAGGCCGTAGCCCTTGACCGTGTGGGCCAGGATGACCGTGGGCTGGCCCGTGTGGGCCGTGGCCGCCGCGTACGCCGCGTAGAGCTTGCGGTAGTCGTGGCCGCCGCGCTTGAGGGCCCAGATGTCGTCGTCCGACATGTTCTCGACGAGCTGCTTGGTGCGCGGGTCGCGACCGAAGAAGTGCTCGCGGATGAACGCGCCGCTCTCAGCACGGTAGGTCTGGTAGTCGCCGTCGGGCGTGACGTTCATCAGGTTGACGAGCGCACGGTCCTTGTCGGCGTTGAGCAGGGTGTCCCACTCGCGGCCCCAGATGACCTTGATGACGTTCCAGCCCGCGCCGCGGAACTGCGCCTCGAGCTCCTGGATGATCTTGCCGTTGCCACGGACCGGGCCGTCGAGGCGCTGCAGGTTGCAGTTGACCACGAAGTTCAGGTTGTCCAGGCCCTGCTGCGCGGCGAGCTGCAGCATGCCGCGGCTCTCCGGCTCGTCCATCTCGCCGTCACCGAGGAAGGCCCAGACGTTCTGCTGGCTCGTGTCCTTGATGCCGCGGTTGTGCAGGTAGCGGTTGGTCCACGCCTGGTAGATGGCCGAGGCCGGGCCGAGGCCCATGGAGACCGTGGGGAACTCCCAGAAGTCCGGCATGAGGCGCGGGTGCGGGTAGGACGGCAGGCCGCCGCCCGCGTGCGACTTCTCCTGGCGGAACCCGTCGAGCTGGTCCGCCGAGAGGCGACCCTCGAGGAACGCGCGGGCGTAGACGCCGGGGCTCGCGTGACCCTGGAAGTAGACCTGGTCACCGCCGCCCGGGTGGTCCTTGCCGCGGAAGAAGTGGTTCAGGCCCACCTCGTACAGCGTCGCGACCGACGCGTAGGACGAGATGTGTCCACCGACCCCGATCCCGGGACGCTGGGCGCGCGTGACCATGACGGCGGCGTTCCAGCGGTTCCAGCTGCGGTAACGACGCTCCATGGCCTCGTCGCCGGGGAAGTACGGCTCCTCGTGCACACCGATGGTGTTGACGTAGGGCGTGTTGATGGACGTGGGGATCGCGACGTTGCGCTCGCGTGCTCGCTTGAGCATGTTGAGCAGGACGTAGCGCGCACGAGGGCCGCCACGGTCGTCGATCAGTCCGTCCAGGGACTCGACCCACTCGCTCGTCTCAGCGGGGTCGATGTCCGGTACTTGGCTGAGCAGACCGTTGATCAGCGGTCCTGTCTCGTCAAACGAAGCCACCAGCAACCTCATATCTCGTTCGGAGCGGTATTCGGATTGAATCACGGCGCGGTACACCGTGCCCGCTCTCCTCCAGCCACTCCTGCGCAGCGAGAGCAGTCGCTGGTGGCGACTGTGCCCTCCACACTCTCGGGTGGTCGAACCATTCTGTTACCCCGCAGCCAGGAAGTCACACCACAAGGGGGTCAAGGGAGCGTGATCCTCATGACACAAGAGGGTGTGGGTCGGGTGAGCAGGGGGTGAAGGTGGTGGTCGCGCGGGGTCCGGCGAGGGTGGGTGCGGGCTCGCCGAAGGCCCGACGACGGAGCCCCCGTCAGGCCGTGGGGGCACCTTCGCGCAGGCTCTGACGTTGTGCCGAGTGCGGTTCCCCGCAACACTGGGCTTCTGCGCTGGTGGAAACGCCGCACGAAACGCCCGTCCTGCTGAGGCATGCGGGAGTGCCGTGGGCTACCTTTGCCAAGCAGGGCACTGATCATCAAGCAGTACGAAGAAGGGAAAGAGACACAAGTGGGAGCGACGACGGACCCCCAGGGTGCAGGACGCCTGGGGTTCCTCTCTGGCCATGTGGTGCAGGAGTTCGGTTGGGGCGAGGACGTCGACGACGACCTGCGCGCCGAGATCGAGGAGCTCGTCGGCTCCGAGCTGGTGGACGAGGACTACGGCGACGTGACCGACGGCGTCGTCGTCTGGTGGCGCGAGGACGACGGCGACCTGGCCGACATGCTCGTGGACGTCCAGACCGTGCTCGACGACGGTGGTCTCATCTGGATCTTCACGCCCAAGGCGGGCCGCGACGGCCACGTGGGCCACAACGACCTCCAGGAAGCCGCGACGACGGCCGGCCTGCACGCGACCAGCACGTTCGCGATCGCGCCGGACTGGTCCGCGACCAAGCTCGGGACGCGTGGCCGTGGGCGCTGAGGCGCCCGAGCTCGTGGTCCGGCCCGGCGACGTCGCCCCGGACTTCACGCTGACCGACACGCACGGCACCCCGGTCCGGCTCTCGGACCTGCGCGGTGGCCCCGTCCTGCTCGTGTTCGTGCCGTTCGCCTTCTCGGGGACGTGCACGAGCGAGCTGTGCGAGCTCCGCGACAACATCGAGGACTTCGAGACCGCGGGCGTCACGCTCTTCGCGATCTCGTGCGACCCGGTGTTCTCGCTCAAGGCCTGGGCTGCGCAGGAGGGCTACACGTTCGAGCTCCTGTCCGACTTCTGGCCGCACGGCGAGGTCTCGCGCCAGTACGGGGTGTTCGACGACGAACGCGGCCTCGCGATCCGCGGCAGCTTCCTGATCGACGCGGAGGGCGTCGTCCGGTGGTCCGTCGTGAACCCGCGCGGGCAGCGCCGGGACCTCGCGGGGTACAAGGCGGCGCTCGCGGAGCTCTGACGCACCTCCTCGGCGGGCGTGCCGCGGCTCTGAGCCGTGGTGCGCCCGCTCGTGCGTCGGTAGACCGGTGAACCGCGTGGTCGTGGGACGAACGATGACCGGTCCCACGGACCGGCGTTCGACGGGCGCCCCGGCGTGGTCCGCCGGTGCGGTCCGTGCGTCGTCGGGCGGGCGATGCCCGATCTGCGGCTGATGTGCGAGGCACGGCCGGTGACCCGGTAGGCTGTGCACCGCTGTTCCGGGGCCTGTAGCTCAGTTGGTTAGAGCGCCACGCTTACACCGTGGATGTCGGGGGTTCGAGTCCCTCCGGGCCCACCAAACCTCTGATGTTCGAACACGCGACGTACGCGGTGACGCCCTGGATGATTCCAGGGCGTTTTTCGTTGTCACCCCTGAACGCTGCTGCCTGGATCGGGCCATGGTCTTCACTGTGGATGTCGGGGGTTCGAGCGCCGGTGTGGGTAGCAGCTTCACCGTGCATGTCGGGTTGGGTCACGGCGAGGTGGTGCAGTGTGGCGAACGGTTCTGTACGGCTGGCGTGTTGGATGGTCGGTTGTCCGTTGGTGTCGTCCATGTCGATGCGGGCGAACCAGGTCTGGTTCATCTGACGGCGTAGTGCCGCGCTACCCGCTCCGTAAGCATCGCCGCAGCGACGCAGGAGGTCGGTAACTCGGGGCATGGTCGCTGCTTGAGAGGTGGTCATGTCGATCACCTCGGCTCTGCGTGTCTCGACTGAGGCGAGTTGCTGGGCGAGTTGAGCTTGCTTGTCCCGTGCGATGTCGGGCGGAACGATGCCGTCGGTGGCGTTCTCTGCCCACTTGATGCGTTCCGCCTTGAGCTGGCCGATGCGCTGGTCCAACGAGCGCACCTCGCGGCGGCGCACTTCCTGAGCGTTTCGCATCTCGTCAGCGATCTGGAGTTGGATGTCCCTGGCTCGAGGTTCTGGCACCTGCTCAGACAGCAAGAGCTGCTCGACGCGCTTCTCGACCTCATCTGCCGGTAGGTAGGGCAGATCACACCCTTGTTGATTCAGGCGGTTGATGCAGATGAAGTAGTCGTAGCGTCGACCGGCGCGGTTGCGAGTGACGTTGTAGACCATCCCCGAACCACACCACCCTCAGAACGGAAACGCCATGAACACGCCAACTCGCATCCGCGCGGCTCTGGCTTTCGCCGCCATCGTCGTTCTCGCATCAAGCTGTGCGTCGAACGACGCCCAGTAGCCAGCCCACCACGACCGAGGCGCAAGCAGCAGCAGCTGAGGCTGCACCTACAACATCCGCTGAGTCGTCTCCAACGACTGAACCGGAGCCGGTGGAGCCAACCGGAATCCGAACCGCGCCATGTACCGTGCAGGGCAACGCATCCCCGGAGATGATCGACTATCTCCTGCCAGCCGAGAGCGGCGCGGTGTGCGAAGAGTTCCCGCTCAACCTCGTTCCGGTACCGGACGTCGATGTCGAGTACACATCGAGCGTCACCCATGTGCACGCCTTCACTCACGAAGGCTGGCAGGTGCCCGAAGGGGCAACCTCGATGACGATCCGGGCCGTTGCGACTACCGAACACCCCGGCGCGCTGCCGAGCTTCGACGAGCAAGTCGCCCAACTCGAAGCAGCGGGCTGGGTGCGCATGCAGTCCTGCGCGCCGCCGCTCTACGACACAACGCCCATGGCCTACTTCGAACCGCGTGACGGCTGGGACCTGACGCTCATCAGCACACCCCCGTCGATCGCCAGCTACAACGTCAGCGACTACGGGGTGGCTGCCAACTCGTGTCACAGGTGAGAGGCATCGTTTTGCCTGCGCTAGCGCCGCGTTCGCTCATCAAACCTGCGCTCTACTCGACGTCATGTCGCGCGCTCTCCGTTGCCAAGTTTGGTGACCGCACGGGGCTAGCGAATATCGCTCTACCTAAATCCAGCTAACACTCCTCACTCATCAAGCCGGAGACGACCCTATGAAATCCCACATCATGGACGCTAGTACACGAGATGGTCAGCGAGACAGAGCCGGGCGAACTGTTGATGTTCACGGCGGGGTAGCGCCTACGCACGCCGTGGTGGGGCAACGATGTTCGCAGAGACTCTACTATTCCGAGAAGCTTCTCATCGAGGCCTTCAGCATCTTCTTCTCAATCTTGAAGTCGCTCATGAGACCTAGTCGTTTCGGGATGGCCAAGAGTCGACGGTGAGCCTGCGTGTCAGTGAAAGGAGGCTTGGCGAGTGCCTTCGCAAGGCGTACATAGGGGTCGGGTAGCCGACGCATGATGGCCAGGAACTCGGCGCGACTTATCGTGTCGGCGTGAGTCAGCACGAGATCGATGATCGTGTCAGTGCGAACCCTCTTTGCAGCCAACAACTCAATGTCCGCAACTGGAAGCGCGTGGCGCTTACTAAGGGCGAGACGTGCCAGAGGGCCACAACTCGCTCCATCAACTGCTTCCGCATACTCCTGCAAACGAGGCAACAGCGCCCGCTTTACGCCCCAAGCGACTATGTTCGATTTTGCGATTCCTCGGAACGTTTCCGTTGTCAGCTCCAGCTCCCCAAGGAAGTCGGGGAACTTCTTGGAGCCAAGTATGAAGTTCTCACGGACTGGCCATGGACGCTCTGCTAGCGCGCTGAACGTCCCGGCCTTGTCGGACACTACGTCGCGTTCCACAAGTAGCTGGAAGAGTTCCGGACTCGCATTAACGGACTCATCAAGGTTATCGACTGCTACGTAGTGCCGAAGCCGAAGAGACTTTGTGATCGAAGCCTTCGCCTCCGGGTTGATGTCTTCTGCATTGAGAATCGCTAGCGCGATCTTCATCCGATCCGTATCGTCTTCGTCGTTCGTCGCGCCCGAGATCGAACCAGTCTCGTTGAGATACGACGCAAGTGGCTCGTCAACCCCGTAACACTCGATGTATGCCTCTATGTTCGACAGGCTGACAGGGAAGCGCCGCGACTCCGAGAGAGCGGGCCAGAGGTTGTCGTGCAGCTCGGAGATGACGTCAGTATTACAGTCGGGGGCAGAGTTCTTAATGATCAAGCGGAGAGTCGTCTGGCTGGAACTCGCGATATCTTCGAGGATCCCGGCGAACGAGTCTTTGCTGCGGACTGTGAACTCGGTTGCCGATGAAGCTGTTGCAATTCTCGCGTAGTCGTCGATGTTGTCCTTGATGTATCCGTACACATCTGGACTTTGGGCTGCGAGATCTAGTGCAAGATCAGGTTGGCCAAGGGCACTGGCAAGGTTGGCTTCGCAGAAGTCGTAGAGGCGTGCCGCCACGACGGCGACCTTGACCGCGTCGCCGAGGCCGGTCAGCGACGGTAGCTTGATTCTGAGACTCTCCAGGAGGGTGCAGAGGCGAGCTGCCTCGGCGTGGGTTGTCGCGCCAGCGAGGGACTTCAGATCGCCATAGTGGGCGCGCACATGCTCAACTAGGGAGTCACTAGTCTCGTAGGAGATCTCTGGTGTGGCGCCGCGAATCGCTGCGTCTATAAGCGTTAGGCGTAGATCTTCGTCGATCTCCGCCTCATCGGCGACGTAGACCATGACGCGGCTCCAGTGTGCCGCCAGGCGCTCGATTAATCGGCTCGTTTCGGCGTCCTTGGTGGAGAGATACTTGGCTAGAAACGTCTCAGCGTCCGCATTGAAGCGTGCAAGCCGAGGGAGCAAACCGTCAAGTCGGGGATCGTCACTCTTTAGGAGGTAGTTGAAGATCGAGACGTTGTACATGAAACGATCAGTCCATCGGGTCTCCGTGACCTCGGTCAAAAGCTGTTCGATATCGGTGTCAGATCCAAGGTCATAGAATGTGTCGACAGAATTCTTTTCGACACAACGCATGATAAAGGTTCGCACGAGAGGCTTTACCACCGTGCCCTGATATTGCGAAACGTAGAGCGTAAAGTTCTGTTCAATAAGTCCGGCGTCGAGAAGGTCTCGTACGAGTTGCGACTTGAACCGCTCCTCCATGATGACTCGTAGAGTTCTCTTGCTGTCGTCCTCATAAAACGTCGAAAATGCGAGCAGGTCGCCTAGCGATGCGTAGCGAATGAACTCGCGGTCGTTTTGAGCCTTCGTCAAGCGATCTTGAAGTCTGCGAAGATCTGACGTGCCCCACAGCTCATCGCCTAATTTGATCTCCAAGACGTCCTCAATCTCTGCGCGCGTAAGTTGCATTCCTCTCGGCTGCCCATAGTAGTTTTGAGTGGCGAATGGAATACTCAGCGGCGCATCGACTTCTGCGAGTGCTTCCCAAAATGCGGGTGTCTTCAACTCGTCATCGGTGTAGCTGACGCCATTATGCACGTAGGATCCCTGACGAGAGATATTGGTGGTACTCGCAAGGAAGCCGATGCGCTTTGCCAGACGGCCTGCGAGCAGATCGGCTCGTCGCGCACGAAGCTCGTCATCACGTATTTGTTTACGAAGAGAAGCGATCTCGCCATCGAGCCGTTCAATGTTTGTGTCTACAAAGTCGCGGTAGCTCTCGTAGAGCGTGTCGAGGTCGCTATCTCCATGTGTGATCTTCTCGTAGTCGGCTAAGAAGAGATTCTTGTAAACGATCATCGCGAGCAGTAGTTCGGGCTTCAGCCCTTCTACGCCACTATCGTTCAAGACTTTCTGCGCGAAGACGATGTACTCGTTGACGATGTTAGTGATGAGTCGCTTCTCGGTGATATGGCGCGCGGTGATGTTAATGACCTCCGGCGGGAGAGCGATGTTTCGATCCTTAAGCTCATCGGTCAGGTGGTCACGAGAGTTTTTGTGAGTGATGAAAGGCACTACCGGAACAACGATGTCGAAGAACTTCGTTCGATTGGTGCGCGCGGATCGAGCAAGCTCTTCGGAGTCCTGTTCTGGCGAACCCTCTCGAGCCTCTAGCTGACCTAGCTTCTCAAAGATGCTGTCCTTTATCGCGTAGATAAATCGGATCGGCCGTTGTGAAAGATGTTCAGATCCATTCAAGATAGTATTGAGCTCTCGCAATGTCTCGAATATGTAGGGATCGTCGAAACGGTCGATGTCTTCAAGAATCACAATGTCGAACTCGGTTTCCTCGAAGAAGTAGATGATTTCGTCAAGATACTCATCAAAGAAGTTGTCCGAACCGGCAGACAGTGTGATTGATGCGCCTCCAGCAGTGGCTTCGCCGCCAATCTGAATTTTGCTTGGAATGGCGGATAGTGCCCACGTCACGAGAACGGCGACAACTGAGAGAGCGGCAATGCCAGAGAGGAGCTGCCAGTACCAATGATCGCCGAATTGCATTGCAGACGGATCGATCCAGCCGAGTAAGAAGGCAACGACGGTAAGCGCCGACAAAACGATGCCAACTTTGAGGAAATTTGGCCAGAAGTGGAATTGTTGGATGCGCGAGTAGCGGGAGCGTGGGACTTTAGAAGGGCTTACGCGATACAGGAGTTGCTTTACGATCTCCTTTTGAATTAGGTTCGTGATATGTGGAGTGCCACCAGAATCGTCAGAAGCAGCACGCTGGGCTTTGATGGCATCGCCAGATAGCGTGGCGAGCGAAATGCTCAGCGTGCGATCAGGATGATCTCCCGCCACTCTCTGAAGGATGGAGCTCTTTCCAATGCCGTAACTACCAGTAAGCGCAATGTTTAAGATGCGCCCGGCGTCCTCTTCATCGACAAGGGCGCGATTAAGATGATCTACGTACACCCTGTGGTGGGACTCGTCATATGACGGGTGGAGTGGCTTCAGTATCGTGACCAGCTCTCCGCCCGGCTTTGCCTCATTGCCCTCTGGCGGATTGCTTGCCGCATCTGTCATGTCCGTATTGTATCGCATGTGATAACTCTCGACCAGCAGTATTGGTTCTGCAGGTGTCAAAATACCGACAAAAATGACTAGGCAACCTTATCGATATTTGAAATTATTGAGTGCGTGGACTTGTGAGTTGTTAGTTCAGTTGGCTAGATCATCTCGTTTGCACCGAGAGGGCCGGGGGTTCGAGTCCCTCGCAACTCACCACGTTATTTTTGCAAGGTCTCCAGCGAAGAGTGCTGGAGATTCTTTTGTGTTAGGTCGCGGAAATCGCCGAGTCGATGACTGCAACCTGTGCTTCCTCGCGGCTACTTCCGTATGCCGCCGCGACGCGGTCTCGTGGGGATGGCCAGTCGCTTGTACGCGAAGTACATGACGTCGTCACTGACTCCGAACCGCAGAGCTACCTTGGCGATAGAGAGTCCCTGTCCATAGAGTCTCACGATCTCGTCCCGGCACTCTGGCCCGATAGCTGGCTTGCGAGCGGGGATGCCTTCAGCTCGGACGATGTCGTTGATGGAGGATCGGTTGAGATCGAACTCTGCCGCAAGCTCCTTGATCTGAGCACCCTGCCTGCGCCGCTCTGTCATCTGATGGCGAACCTCGGGCGTGACCTTCCGCTTGCCCCTCCCGCACCTGAGACTCTGCTGGTCGTAGAGCACGACGGCCTTGCCGGTGTCAGGGGAAGGGGCCGTGTCCGTGGCCGACTCGAACCTGTCGAGCACGCTCAGGATCGAGCCTCCGGAGGCGGCGTCCACCATCAGGGACGTCGGCAGTGCTCCTGGTACCGGGACCACGTCCTGCCGACGAGGCCCGCCTCGCCTGTGCCAAAGTGGGCGCATGGCATCTCGGCAGACCCTCGACGAGGCCGACCGTCGCCTGGTCGCACTGTGGGCCGCGGACTGCGCGGAGCGGGTCCTTCCCCTGTTCGAGGCCGAGGCTCCGGACGACGGGCGCGCGCGCGACGGGGTCGAGCGCGCACGGTCGTTCGGGCGCGGTGAGCTCGACACCGCCGGGGAGATCCGCCGCCGGTTCGTCGCGGGCCGGGCAGCGCAGTCGGCGACGACGCCCGCGGCCGTCGCCGCCGCACGGGCGGCCGGGCAGGCCTCAGGCGTCGCGCACATGGGTGCGCACGCCCTCGGAGCGGCCGCCTACGCGGCGAAGGCCGCCGCGCTCGCCGGCACCGACCAGGAAGCCGGCCGTCGTGCGGAGGTCCGCTGGCAGGTCGCGCACATGTCCGCGGGCGTCCGCACCGCTCTCGCACACCTGCCGCTGCTCGGCGAGGACTCCTCCGGTCCCCTGGGGGCGGGGTTGCTGGCGTCGGGGGTGCTCGCCACGACCATCCGCGAGATCCAGGCCGAGCTGGTGCGCGAGCCGTCGGCCGACTGACCGTCGCGCCTTCCACCCTCGGCCGCAGCGTCGTCGGGGCCCCGAGGTCGGGCGGTGCACCCGGCGTCGACGGGCTCCCACCGGGCTGGACGGCGGACGAACGGGCTGCCGCGACAGTCCTCCACTGACAGCAACGATGCGTGTCGGTGGCTTCTCCTACTGTGACGTCCGACGCCGCGCCGACGGAGCGCGGTCGCCCTCGGACCCCGGTCCGACGGCCCGGACGAGACGGCGGGAAGCACGTGTTCGAGAAGATCAAGGGTTGGCTCCAGGGAGGCGACGACGGTGCGGTCGAGGGCGGCGGGGCGCCGCTCGGGATCGAGAAGGCGCGGCGCGGCGCACCGTCCGGCAGGCTGGTCGACGGGCTGAAGATCCTGGACGCGGACACCCCGGGTCTCGCGGCGCGGGCGGTCGCCTACGTCCACACCGGAGAGGGCCCCGAGCTCGTGACCGAGCTCTCGCAGCGCGGCGACGACTCGACGGACCGCCTGCTCAACCGACCCGCGACGCTCGGCGTGTGGACCTACACGAGCCAGGCCCAGGACAAGGCCATCAAGGAGCGCGTGCCCGGCTGGAACGTGGACAAGAGCGCGACGGCCCGCAGCAACCTCTACACGCTCACCGAACCCGTCGAGGTCGAGGCGCTCGTCCGTCTCGGACGGCTCTTCGCAGCCGTCTCGCCCGACGTCTCGCGCGCCTCGGACCGGCTTCCTGCCTGGTTCGCGGCCCTGCTGACGGACGTCGCGAAGACGTGCGGCGACCGCCGCACCCGGGGCAAGGGTGACAAGCCCGGCATCCGCGACCGGTGGACGCCCGAGCTGCTGGTCGTGATCCTGCGCGACGGCGGCGTGGCCGAGGAGAGCATCCCGGCCGCCGTCGTGGCGGCGATCTTCGACCGTCCCGTCACGGCGGACTACTACGGCGACCCCCTCGCGGTGTTCGCGGCGCAGGCCGGCGTCGAGGACTACCTGGTCGCCCATCGCGACGAGGTCGTGGCCGTCGCCTCGCTGCTGCGCGCGACCGGCAAGGTCGAGCTGCTCCAGTTCCTGCGCGCCCAGCCCGCGGCGCGTGACGCGTTCGTCGGGGTCGTGGCGCAGCTCGCGACGGACAGCGCCAAGTCGGTGCGCGAGCAGGCCGCGGGCAACCTCGCGGCGCTGCCAGCCGCGCGCCAGGTCGAGCTTCTCGAACCCCTGCTCGCCACCATGCCCGCGAGCCGTCTCGGTGGGCTCGTGACCCACCTCGTGGGCGTCGAGGGCGGGCTCGACGCACTGCGACGCGCGCACGCCGCCGACGGCCGCGGCGCTCGCGGCACGCTGCTCTCGAACGCGCTCGAGCGCGCCACCGCCCTCGACGTCGAGACGGTCGTGGTCGACGAGCCTCTCGACCTCCCGCCCTTCACCCCGCTGCCCGACGCCGAGCTCGGCGAGCCGTTCGTCCGCTCGGCGCGCGACGCGGTCGACCGCCGCCTGGCCGCAGCCCGCAAGGAGCTCGAGGACCTCGAGGCGCTGCCCAAGGCCGAGGCTCAGAGCTGGCGGCTCTCGCACGCACGGGGAACGGTCAAGGACCTCTCGGCGATCACCGACGACCACCTTCGTCAGGTCGGCCAGTACCTCTCCGGCGCACTCACCAAGGTGCCGCCGCACAAGGTGCTCGTCGAGCTCCAGGCACCCGCGATCCGCAATCGCCTCGAGGGCCTGACCATGCTCCACGACATCCGCTTCGCGCGCTCGCACGGCGGGGGCCGGCAGCGGTACCCCTGGTACCAGCTCAACGCCACGTCCGACCTCGCGATGGACGTGCGGATCCTGGCCGACGGCGTCGAGCGCGCGGGCGTCCAGGACGCCGAGTCGGCCGTCGCGGAGCTCGTGTTCGACTCCTGGTTCGCCCGGGAGACGTTCGCGCCCGAGCACCTGTGGCCCTACTACGCCGAGCACCCTGCCGCGCTCGAGACCCACCTCGGTCTACGCCCCCCGACCAAGGTCGACAGCTACAGCCGCTCCGAGCGGCTCGAGGTCGCGCTCACGATCCTCGGTGGTTTCCCCACGATCCCGAACCGCTACCTCCCGCGCCTGGCCGAGCTCGCGCTCGGGGAGGGCAAGACGCACCGCGTCGCCGCGCAGAAGGTGCTCGAGTCGCACGCCGGTGCCCGCGACCTGGCCGAGCAGGGGCTGCGCGACGGCAAGACCGAGATCCGGGTCACGGCCGCCGTCTGGCTCCAGCGCCTGGGAGACCCGGCCGCGATCCCGGCGCTGCGTGCGGCGCTCACCAAGGAACGCCGCGAGGTGGCCCGCGCGGCGCTCCTCGGAGCGCTCGAGGCGCTCGGTGACGACATCTCCACGGAGATCGCCCCCGTGACCCTGCTCGCCGAGGCGACCAAGGGCCTCAAGGGCAAGGCCCCCGCGAGCATGGCCTGGTTCCCCGTCGACGGGCTGCCCCAGCTCCGGTGGGCCGCGGACGGGAAGCCCGTGCCGGCCGAGGTCGTGCGGTGGTGGGTCGTGCTCTCCGTCAAGCTCAAGGACCCCAGCGGGCTCGGCCTGGTCGCCCGCTACGTCTCGCTGCTCGACGAGCAGAGCCGCGCGGCGCTCGGCCGGTTCGTGCTCGACGCGTGGATCGGTCAGGACACGCGTGGCCCTTCCGCCGAGGAGAGCCGCGCCTATGCCGACCGCGAGGCCCAGCAGCGCTACGACCGCTACCAGCACTGGTACAAGCAGCACCCCCAGTACTACGAGGCAGAGGCCTCCCGGACGGTCGACCAGCACCACCAGGACGCTTTCCGCGAGCACCAGGCCAACTACCTCGGGTCGGCCATCAACGACAAGGGGCTGCTCGCCCTGACCGTCGGCATGCCGGGTACGGACCTGTCCCGTGCCGCCCAGCAGTACCTCAAGACGCACATCACCCGACGCGCGCAGATCGAGGCGCTCGTCCGGGCGCTCGCGGCCAACGGCGACCCGGCAGCCATCCAGCTCCTGCTGTCGGTCGCGCGCCGCCACCGGCAGGCCACGGTCCAGGCGACCGCTCAGGCCCTCGCCCAGGACCTGGCCGATCGCCGGGGCTGGTCCGCCGAGGAGCTCGCGGACCGCACGGTGCAGACCGCGGGCTTCGAGGACGACGGGATCCTGCACCTGCACCTCGGCGCGCGCGAGTACACGGGGCGCATCACGCCCACGTTCACGCTCGAGCTCACCAACGAGGCGGGCAAGGTCGTCAAGGCGTTGCCCGCGGCCCGGGTGGACGACGACGCCGAGCAGGTCAAGGCTGCCAAGTCGCAGCTCTCGGCGAGCAGGAAGGAGCTCAAGGCCGTCGTCGCGCTGCAGACGCAGCGCCTGTACGAGGCCATGTGCACCGGGCGCGAGTGGCCCGCGGCCGACTGGCAGGAGTTCGTGGCCGGCCACCCGATCATGTCGCGGCTCGCCGCCGGTCTCGTCTGGCTCGAGAACCCCGGTCCGGACCAGCGGGCGTTCCGCCCGGGCGACGGGGGAGCGCTGATCGACGTCGACGACGAGGACGTGACCCTCGCCGACGGGGCGACCGTGTCGGTCGCGCACGGGGTGCTGCTCGGCGCGGACCAGACCGACCGCTGGCGCGAGCACCTCGCCGACTACGAGATCAAGCCGCTGTTCGACCAGCTCGAGGTCGCGGTGCCCGTCACGGACCAGAAGGCGACGTCGATCGCGGACCGCCAGGGCTGGCTCACCGACAGCTTCACGGTGCGCGGCCGCGCGACCAAGCTCGGCTACGCGCGCAGCCAGGCGGAGGACGGCGGGTGGTTCTCGGGCTACGAGAAGGCGTACCCGAGCGTGGGGATCACCGCGATCATCGAGTTCACGGGCGCGTTCCTGCCCGAGGAGAACATCCCCGCGGCCCTCACCCAGCTGGTCTTCCGTCGCACCACGCGGGCCTACGGGCAGAGCGCCGAGGCGCGCCTCGCGGACCTGCCGCCCGTCCTGGTCGCGGAGTCCTACCGCGACTACCTGACCGTCGCTGCCGGTGGCAGCTTCGACGCCGAGTGGGAGAAGAAGAGCGCATGGTGACCACACCGACCGCCGCACCGAGCAGCACGCCCCCGGTCCTCGACCGCGAGGCGGCGCAGGAGATCCGCCCGCCCGCCGAGGTGCGGTTCGCGCACGAGCTCGCTGCTCTCGAGGCGGCCGACCGGGCCAGGGGAGCAGAGCTCCCGCCCGGCTGGCGGCTCAGCCCGCGGGCCGTCCGTGCCTTCGTCGTGGGCGACGCGGAGCTCGGGGTGCGCCGGAAGTTCTACGGCGACGACCCGCTCGTGGACCGTGCCGTCGTCTCCCTGCTGGGACGTCAGGGCCTCATGCTCGTGGGCGAGCCCGGCACCGCGAAGTCGATGCTCTCCGAGCTGCTCGCGGCCGCGGTGAGCGGCACGTCGAACCTCACCGTCCAGGGCACGGCCGGCACCACCGAGGACCACATCCGGTACTCGTGGAACTACGCGCTGCTCATCGCCGAGGGACCCAGCGAGCGCTCGCTCGTGCCGTCGGCCGTCCAGCAGGCCATGAGCGCCGGGAAGATCGTCCGTTTCGAGGAGATCACGCGCTGCGCCCCCGAGATCCAGGACACCCTGGTCTCGATCCTGTCGGAGAAGCAGCTCATGATCCCCGAGCTCGGGAGCGAGGCGCGGGTCTCGGCCCGGCCGGGGTTCAACGTCCTCGCGACCGCGAACCTCAAGGACCGGGGCGTGCACGAGATGTCGGCCGCGCTCAAGCGACGGTTCAACTTCGAGACCATCAAGCCGCTGACGGACCGCCAGTTCGAGATCGACCTCATCGAGGCGCAGCTGACCGCCGAGCTCGGTGCTCCCGCCGACCGCCCCCCGCTCTCGCGCGACGTCCTGGACGTGCTCGTCACGGCGTTCCAGGACCTGCGGACCGGGGCCACGAGCAACGGGGCGCCCGTCAAGCGACCCGAGACCGTGATGTCGACGGCCGAGGCCGTCAACGTCGCGGTCGCGGCCTCGCTCGAGGCCCGGTACCTCGGCGACGGCACCGTGACCCCTGCCGAGGTCGCACGCCAGCTCGCGGGCGTGGCCTCCAAGGGGGACGAGGAGGACGCCCGTCGGCTCCGGCACTACGTCGACAACGTGGTGCGCGAGCGTGCGCGGCGCGACCCGCGCTGGAAGTCCTTCCTCTCGGCGGCGGAGTCCCTGTGGCAGTAGCACCCGTGCCGGTGCGGGCGGCCTGGGAGCTCGCGCCCGAGCGGATGCAGCGTGCGGTTGCGGGCGTCGAGGCGCTGCGGGACGAGGGCATCTACCTCGCCCCCGTCCGGCACCACAGCCCGGCGTGCGCGCTCGCGGTCGAGGCGCTCCTCGACGAGGTGCGTCCCGCCGTCGTGCTCATCGAAGGGCCTGAGGAGTACGGCCGGCTGCTGCCCGCGCTGCTCGACCCCCGCACGCGCCCTCCCGTCGCCGTGCTGAGCCTCGGGACCGACGGCAAGGGGGCGGGGTTCTACCCCCTCGCCGAGTTCTCGCCCGAGTGGGTCGCGCTGCGCGCGGCCGACCGGCTGGGAGCGCAGGTCGCGTTCGTCGACCGGTCCTGGGCCGCGCGGGAGGGGGCCGCCGCGCCGGGTGCGTCGGACGCGCCCGACGCACCGGGCGCGCCCGAGGACGACGCGTTCGCCCGGACCCTGCAGTCCGAGCGCAACCTCGCGCACTCGCGGACCGTCGCGGCCATCGCGGAGCGTCTCGGGTGCCGCGACCACGACGAGGTGTGGGACCACCTGTTCGAGGCACGCACGCGCGAGCAGCTCACGGACTGGCGCGAGCTCTTCGACGACGTCTTCGCATGGGCGGCGCTCGCGCGCCTGGACTACGAGGAGGAGGTGCTCGACGCCGACGGGTCGCTCGCACGGGAGGCCCTCATGTCCGCCCGCGTCGCCGAGCACAGGGCTCGGGTCGAGGGGCCCGTGGTCGTCGTGACGGGCGCGTTCCACACGCTCGCGCTCGTCGAGGCGCTCACCGGGGCGCCCGAGGGTGAGGCGGTCGTGGGCCGCCGTCCGGCAGGCGGCTACGGCGACCCGGCCGCCGCCGACGCCTGGCTGATCCGCTACGACCACGAACGGCTCGACGGGCTGCGCGGATACGGCGCGGGCATGCCCTCGCCCGGGTACTACGAGCGTCTCTGGGCCGCGCACCGCGACCCCGCCGGGCCCTCGGCGCTCAGCACCGCGCTCCTCGTCGACGTCGCGGCCGCCGCCACGACCCGTGGCGCGCAGGTGAGCTTTGCCGAGGTGGCGTCGGCGGCCGAGCAGGCGCGTCGTCTCGCGGACCTGCGCGAGCGGCCGTGGCCGGGGCGCACCGACCTGCTCGACGCCCTCACCTCGTGCTTCGTCAAGGACGACGGCGGGCTCGACCTGGGCCTGGGACGTCCCCTCGGGCAGGCCGTCGCCGAGGTGTTCGGAGGCCGGGCACTGGGTGAGGTCCCGCCGGGGCTCGCGTCGCCACCGCTCGTCCAGCGCGCCCGGGGACAGGCCGAGGCGCTGCGGCTCGTCGTGACCGACTCGACGCCGCGCCGCACGCGCCTCGACGCCCGGCGCACGCCCCGGCACCGGGAGCGCCGGGCCTTCCTCGCGCTCATGGACTTCGTGGGGAGCGGGTTCGCGCACCAGGTCTCGGGTCCTGACCACGTGTCGGGCCGCGGTCTCGGGCTGCTGGTCGAGGAGTGGGAGTACGCCTGGACGCCGCTCGTCGAGGCCTCCCTGGTCGAGCTCTCGCACCAGGGGGCGACGCTCGAGGCCGTCGCGGTGCACCGCCTGCACCGGCTCGAGCACGAGCTCGCGACGACCGGCCGCTCGGCGCTCGGGGTTGCGCGACTCGTCGCGCAGGCCGTCGTCCTCGGGCTCACCGACCATCTCGACCGGCTCGTCGCTCTCCTGCGGGCCACGCTCGACGTCGACCCGTCGCTCGAGTCGGTCGTGGGCGGGCTGCACCGCCTGGTCGACCTGTGGGACGCGCGCGTCGAGCTCGGCCTGGACGAGCACGCCACCGAGCTCCTCGACCTGGTCGACCACGGCCTGGCGACCGCCGCCTACCTGGTCCCCGGCCTGGGGAAGGTCGACGCGGACGCGGAACCCGCGGCCGTGGGGACGCTCGTCTCGCTGCGAGACCTCTTGCGCGAGGTGCACCGCGCGGGCGATCGTCCCCACGTGCCCGACGACGGCGCGCGGGCTCTCGCGGACGCGCCCGGTACGGGCGGAGCACCCGGCCGCAGCGCACGAGGCGTCGAGCCCGTGCGCCGCGAGCTGGATCGCCTGCGCGAGGACCGCGGCACGGCCCCAGGAGTCCGGGGAGCCCTCGTGGGGCTCGCCGCGGTCGACGACGCCCTCGACGACGACGTGCTGGTCACCGAGGTGCGCGCCCAGCTCAGCCCCGGCGCGGACCCGGTCGCAGCGGTCCGCTTCCTCGGGGGGCTGCTGAGGGTGGCCCCCGATCTCCTGCTGCACACCCCCGAGCTGTTCGACGCGGTCCACGCCGGGCTGCGAGACCTCGACGAGGCCGCGTTCCTGGCCGTCCTGCCGGACCTGCGCCGCGCCTTCACGTGGCTCAAGCCCAGCGAGACGCACCGGCTCGCGCAGCAGGTCGCCGAACGCACGGGAACCCGCGCCGAGCGGATCGACGTTCACCTGACGGCGACCGAGCAGGACCTCGAGGCGGGCCTCGCGCTCGAGCGCGAGCTCACCGCGCTGCTCGACCGCGACGGCCTCGGCGCCTGGGGCGGCGGGGCGCGCCGCGCGCACGACGGCTCCACGGGCCCGGCCGCCGACCGGAAGCTCGACGACCAGGCCGACCACGACCTCCAGGAGAACCACTCGTGACCGCCCCGCACACCGACCGCGACAGCGCCCGCCGCCCCGGTGGTGGCGCCGCCGTCTCCGGGACCGACCATGCAGCCGGCCCCGCGACCAGCCAGGTGACCGACCAGGAGGCCGCTCGTCGCTGGCGGCTCGTCCTGGGCCGCTACGCCGCCCAGGAGCTCCAGCAGCGGCCGGGCGACGCAGGGATCGAACGCGCGCTGCAGTACCTCTACGACCGCGAGTACGTCGAGCGTGGTCACCGTCTGGGCAAGCAGCCGGGCGCTCGCGGCGGCGGAGGGAGCCTCGACCCCTCGGCGCTCAAGGCGCTCGACTGGCTCGGCCAGGCACGCACGCTCTTCCCGCGCGAGACGTTCGAGCGCATGCAGGTCGACGCGGTGAGCCGCTACCGGCTCACGGAGCTGCTCGCCGACCCGGCCGCCGCCGAGGCCCTCGAGCCCAGCCGTGAGCTCGCGACCGCGCTGCTGCAGGTTCGCGGCCGGCTCGACGATCGCGCCGCGGCCGGGCTCCGCACCGTGATCGCGCGCGTGGTCGAGGACATCGTGCGACGCCTGCGCCCCCAGTTCGCGACCGCCCTGAGCGGCCGCAAGGACCGGTCGCGCCGCTCGATGCACAAGGTCAGCCAGAACTTCGACGGCAAGCGCACGCTCCAGGCCAACCTCTCGCGCTACGACCCCGAGTCGGGCCGGCTGATCGTCCAGGACGTGCGGTTCGTGTCCCGGGCGCGTCGCACGCTCACCTGGGAGGTCGTGCTCCTCGTCGACCAGTCGGGGTCCATGGCGGCCTCGCTCCTGTACAGCGCGGTCTGCGCGGGCATCATGTCGGCCCTGCCAGGGATCACGGTGCGGCTCGCGGTGTTCGACACCAACGTGGTCGACCTGTCGCACCTCGCGCACGACCCGGTCGCGGTCCTCCTCACGGCCCAGCTCGGGGGAGGCACCGACATCGCCAAGGCCATGCGCTACGCCGAGCAGCAGGTGACGAACCCGAGCCGCACGGTCGTGGTGCTCGTGAGCGACTTCGAGGAGGGCGGGTCGGTGGCCCAGCTCCTCGCGTCGGTCCGGCGGCTCGCGGAGTCGGGCGTCCGGCTGCTCGGCCTCGCGGCGCTCGACGAGTCCGCCGAGCCCGTCTACGACCAGGGCACGGCGCGTCGTCTGGCCGAGAGCGGCATGCACGTCGCCGCGCTCACGCCCGAGCGGTTCGCCGAGTGGCTCGGGGAGGTGCTCGTATGACGCCCGCGTGGTTGGCCGTGTTCGCGGGGTACGACGACGCCGCGCTCGTCGCGCTCGGCAACGCGGGCCTGCTGCGGCGCGCCCGCAAGGACCTCGCCGGGGGAGAGGTGTCGCTCGCGTCGGAGTCCCCGGACGAGGTCGTGGTCGCCTGCGGGTCAGCGGTGGTCCGGCTCGGACCGAAGGGTCCGGTCGCCGCGTCGTGCTCGTGCCCGACGGCGGGCGTGTGCCAGCACGTCGTGGCCGCGTGCCTCTGGGCCCGCGAGCGCACGGACGGCGCGTCGCCCGAACCCGTCGCGGACGACGGCAGTCCTGGGGCCGTGGCGGCGGACGGTGGAACGGTCGACGGAGGCGGCGGACGCGGCGCCCCCGCGGGCCCCGGTCCCGGACCTGCCGAGACAGGCGAGGCTGCCGACCCTCTCGCCGCGCTCCTCGGCCTGACCCCGGCCGCGGTGTGCCGGGCCGCGGGCAAGGTGACCGTGCGGCGGGTCGTCGAGCGCCTGCCGAGCGTGCTCCTCGCGGGAGTCACGGAGGAGGGGAGCGGCATCACCGACGCGTGCGAGCTCGCGATCGACGGCGCACGGCTCACGATCTCGTGGCCGAGCGGCGGTCCGTCGACCAGCGTCGTCTTCGTCGCCCCCGCGGGGTACGGCGGCATGGTCGTCGCAGGGAGGTCGACCGCCGCCGACCAGGCCGCCGCACGCCTCGAAGCGGTCGTCCGGGTCTTCGCGCGCGAGGGCCGCGCCTGGTCGTGGCCCCACGAGATCGAGGTCGAGCGCTCGGGCGAGCTGACCACCGCGCAGCGGGCTGGGCTCGAGGAGGCGAGCGCCGTCGTCGGGCACGTGGTCGACGCCGGGCTGTCCCACCTCGGGGCCGACGCCGCCGACACGCTGCGCGGCGCGGCCGGGCGTGCCCGGCTCGTGGGCCTCCTGCTGCTCCACCGGCTCCTGCTCGTCGCCGCAGGTCTCGTCGACGGGCTCGCGTCGCGCGACGACGACGTGACCGAGGCCGACGCGCTGGGCGCGCTCGCCGAGGCGTGGGCGCTCGCGGCCGCGCTCCGGGACGCGCCTGCCGGGGCACTGCCGGACCTGGTCGGCGCTCCCGCCCGGAGAGGGCGCGGCACCGCGGCCGACGAGGTCGACGAACGGCCCGGGCGCCTCGTGCCGCTCGGGGTGCGGTGGTGGCGCGCCGCGAGCGGGGCGCGCGGCATGACCCTCACGGCCTGGGACCAGGAGCACGGCGTGGTGCGCACGGCCACTGCCGCGCGCCCGTCGGGAGCCGACCCGGCGTTCCGTCGCGACGTGGACCTGCCGATGCTGTGGGGGGCCTCGGTCGCGAGCGTCTGTGCGGGACCGTTCACGCTCGAGGCCCCCGAGGTCCGCCCCGACGGATCCCTCAGCGTCACCGCGCGCACGCGTCGCGTGGGGGGCGAGAGGTTCGACGTCGAGGAGCTGCGCACCATCGCCGGACGGCTCCAGGACACCGCGACCACCGGGGTGGTCGGCTTCGGTCGAGCGGCTCGCCGGGTGCGCCTGGTCATGGTGCGCGAGACGGGGGCCGTCGGGGTCGAGGAGGTGCGGCGCGAGGTCACCTGGCCCGTCATCGCGGCCGACGGCGCGACGCACGTCCTGCGCGTCGCGGTCGACCAGGAACGGAGCGTCGAGGCGCTGCTGTCGGTCGTCGCGTCGCGCCGACCCGTGGTCGCGGTCCTCGTCGAGCGCGAGCCGGGCGGGGGAGCGGACGAGCCCGTGGGCATCTTCCTGCGCGACGGCACGGGAGGGCTCGAGCTCTTCTCGCCCTCGATGTCGCCCGTGTACCGCACGGCGCCGGGCTGGACCGCGATGCGTCGCCTCACGGCGCGGATCGCCGCGCTGCGCAAGGCGTCGGCGACCACGCACGTCGCCGAGCCCGTCGACCGAGGGCCCGTCGTGCGGGTCTGCGAGCCTGCGCTCGAGGTCGTCGACTCCCTCGGGGCGACGGGCCGCCGTCGCCTCACGGGATGGCAGCACGAGGCGCTCACCACGCGCCAGCGCCTCGCCGGGGACCTCGGGATGGCGACCGTCGAACGATCCGTCGCGGACCTGCTCGCCGACCCCACGACGGAGAACGTGCTGCGGGCGAGGTTCGTGCTCGGTCGGGCGCTCGCGCTCACCGGACGGTAGGCCGGGGCAGGAGGAAGGCGCCCGGGCAGCGGGCCGGGGCGGTGGGCGAGGAGTGTCAGACCCGCAGGGCAGACTCTGCGTCGTGTACTCGGTCCCGCTCCGCACGTCGCCCGCCGACCCGGGCCTCGTCGACGTCCAGGACCTCGACACCCGCGGCGAGCCCCTCGCCGCCGCGCGACGGACCCGCTGGCCCGACGCGGTCCTCGGGCCCGTTGCAGCCCCGGCCGGACCGCCAGCACCCTCGACCCGCTGGGTCTGGGACGACACCAACCTCTGGTACCCCGCGGCTCTCGCCGCAGGTCGGCGCGTCGAGCGCGGCCACGACCTCCGGCTGTCCCGCGCGATCCTGCGGCACTCGACGCTGACCGCAGGCACGGCCCTCGCGCAGGCACCGCGCGACGCGTGGGACGAGATGGTCCCGGTACCGACCGCACCCGTCCCGGGGCTCGAGCGCCCCGACGCGCTCTTCGACCTCGGCGACCGGCGTGCCGTCTCCCCACCCGACCCGGGCGCGGAGCTGCGCAGGCAGCTCGAGGCCGTCGCGACGTCGTCGGGTCCGGGGCGGCTGCGCCTGCTGCTCGCCGCGGAGTCCGCGGGCGCCCTGGTGGCTGCCGAGATGAGCCACGCCGGGCTGCCGTGGCGCGAGGACCTCCACGACGCGATGCTCTCCGGGGTCCTGGGCCCCCGGCCACCCCTCGGCCTGCGGCCGGCCCGCCTCGAGGCGCTGGCCGAGCAGGTCCGGACCGCGCTCGACGCCCCCGCCCTCAACCCCGACTCGGCCCCCGAGCTGCTCAAGGCCCTCGAGTACGCGGGGGTCGGCGTGAAGTCGACCCGCAAGTGGGACCTCGAACGGGTGGACCACCCGGTCGTCGCACCCCTGCTCGAGTACAAGAAGCTCAGCCGCCTCCTGACGGCCAACGGCTGGAGCTGGCTCGACACCTGGGTGCGCGGCGGGAGGTTCCGGCCCGAGTACGTCGTCGGGGGCGTCGTCACGGGCCGCTGGGCCGCCAACGGCGGGGGAGCGCTCCAGCTCCCGCACCAGGTCAGGTCGGCCGTGGTCGCGGACCCGGGCTGGAAGCTCGTCGTGGCCGACGCGGCTCAGCTCGAGCCCCGCGTCCTCGCGGGGCTCTCGGGAGACCTCGTCATGGCCGAGGCCGGCCGCGGCGGCGACATGTACCAGGGCATCGTCGACGCGGGCGCGGTCGAGACGCGTGCGCAGGCCAAGATCGGGATGCTCGGCGCCATGTACGGCGGCACCACGGGCGAGAGCGGGCTCATGCTGCCGCGCCTGGCCAAGGCGTTCCCCCGGGCCCTGGAGCTCGTCGAGCAGGCCGCCCGCGCGGGCGAGCGCGGCGAGATCGTGACCACGCGACTGGGGCGGAGCTCACCCCCGCCCGGGTCGGGCTGGGAGGAGACGCAGGGCAGCGCGTACGACGAGTCCGCGTCGAGCGACGCCCAGTCCCGCGCCCGCAGCCAGACCCGCGCGTGGGGCCGCTTCACCCGGAACTTCGTCGTGCAGGGAACCGCCGCGGAGTGGGCGCTGTGCTGGATGGCCTCGCTGCGGGGACGGCTCGCCGCGATGCCGCAGGCCCAGGTCCCCGGCCGGGCTCCCGCGCCCTTCACCGAGCAGCCGCACATGGTGTTCTTCCTGCACGACGAGATCATCGTGCACGCCCCCGCCGAGCTCGCCGAGCACGTCGCGGACGAGATCCGGGCCGCGGGCACCGAGGCCGGGAAGCTGCTCTTCGGGGACTTCCCGGTCGACTTCCCGCTCACGGTCGCGATCGTCGACGACTACTCGCGGGCCAAGTAGGCGACGGGCGCTCACGGACGTCCCAGGACCTGGCGGACGACTGGTCAGAGATCGGCGCGCGGTTCGCCGCGGTACGTCCCGATGGACCAGAGGTTGCCCTCGGGGTCGGCGAGGACCAGCTCGCGGCTCCCGTAGTCGGTCTCACGCAGCGGGGCGACGATCGTGGCCCCGGCGCGCGTCGCCCGGTCCTCGATCTCCTCGACCCCGACGCCGCTCCCGGAGTCCCCGGCGACCACGTACCCCCCGAACGTGCCGGGCTGACGGGACCACTCGCCGTCGGGCTTGTGAGACCCCAGCATGATTCCCCCGCCGGGCGGCCAGTCGAGCTGCGCGTGCGCGACCCGACCGTCCTCTTCGGTCATGACGGTGTTGCGCCGGAAGCCCACGACGTCGACGAGGAAGTCGATCAGGGCGGGCGCGTCATGGGCCTGGAGCGTGGGCCAGACCTGTGCCTGTGGTGTTCTGTCGGTGTCCATGCCTTCAGCCTGCGCGCGGGGCACCGCCCCCGGCTTGGATGTTTGCGCGTTCCTCGACCAGCCAGGCGGTGGGGCTCAGGCCCGCGAAGGCGTGGAAGTCCCGCACCAGGTGGGAGTGGTCGGCGTAACCGGTGCGCACGGCGATCGCCGTGAGGTTCGGGCCCGACTGCGCCAGGGACCTCGCGCGGACGGCGTCCCGGGCCGCGTCGAAGCGGACCAGGCGGCAGGCGGCTCCCGGGCTCAGGCCGAGCTCGGCCGTGAACAGCGACGAGAGCTGGCGGGTGCTGAGCCACACGTGCGCGGCGAGGTCGGGCACCCGGACCCGCCCGCCCCGACGCACCACGAGCTGCCAGGCCTCGGCGATCTCGGCCCGCACCGGGCCGAGCGCGGGACGCCGGGAGTCCGCCGCGCGCCGCAGGGCGTCCTCCACGAGGACCAGCCGCTCGGCCCACGAGCCGGCCTCGCCGAGCCGTTCCCGGAGCGCGCGCGAGGCATCCCCGAGCACGTCGTCGGCGTCCGAGACGATGCCGAGCTCTCCGGCGGGCACGCCGAGCAGCGTGCGGGCGGCGAGCGGGTCGAGCGCGAGCTGGACGCCGGCCTGGTGCGCGGGCTGATGGATGTAGGCGGGGGTGGTGTGCAGGCCGCCCACGAGCGACTCGTAGCGGTGCAGCGGTGCGTCCGCACCGGGGCCGGTCGCTGTCGGGACCGGCCCGTCGGGGCTGATGACGAGCGTCAGCCAGGGGGAGGGCAGCCCGCGGTGGACCGACGGGGAGTCGTCGGCGATCTCGTAGCCCAGCATCGAACCGACCGCGGACGCCAGGGGACCGGTCGGCGAGGAGCGCACGTAGTGCTGGCTCATCCCTCCACCGTAGGACGTCCCGGAGGGTGGCGCCGCGGTCCGTGCCCGTGCCCCGGCTGGTGGCTGACCGGCCCGGGGAGGAGGTGACATGGCGAGGGGCGCCGGTCGCAGGGGATCCCTGCGCCCGACGCCCGTCTCGTCGCTCTGGTGCTACCGCCCGCCCTTGAGCGGGATCTTGACGAGCGTCCCGCCCGGGACCGGCTCGGGGGTCGGTGTTGGCGTGGGGCGGTGCCTCGCGGAGTCGGTCGGCGAGAGCAGGGCCGTCCCACCCGGTTCACCCGGCTCCTCGGGTCCGGTCGGCAGCCCCGCGAGCACGTCGGTGGTCACGTACAGCGCGGACGAGGTCCACTCGAGCGCGCCGGGCATGACGACCTCGGCGAACGGTACGGGCGTCGTGGTGCCCTTGCGGATCACCGAGATGCGGCTCGCGAAGAGCTCGGCGACGTACACGTCCCCCCGCGGGGAGACCGCGAGGTTGGTCGCCGTGAGCAGGCCGCCCGCGTAGAAGGAGACCGTGCCCCGCTGGCTCACGGTGTAGACCGCTCCGCGGGCTCCGAGCGAGGGGTCCTCGGGTCCGCCGGGCAGGAGCGAGACGAACAGGCGCCCGTCGGGGCCGCGCTCGACGTCGGTCGGGACGGGCTCGTTGTAGTACGTGTGACCGATCGTGCACTCGGGCATCCCGGTCGCCGCGGCGACCTCGGCGGTTACGGCCAGCGGTTGGGCGGGCAGGACGGCGACCGTGCGCACCGTGCCGCGCCGGTCGACCGACCAGATGGCGTTCGCCCCGGCGTCGGCGACGTACGTCGTGCCGTCGATCGTCGTGGAGGCGTACGGGTGCGAGAAGACCTCGCCCGGGTGGCTCGCGCCGCCGATCTCGGGCGGCACCTGGGCCGCGCAGTCCGGCGTGAGGTCGCGGAAGCCGTAGATCACGCCGCCGTCGGGGTTGGTGGCCTGCTCGTGGGCCCCGATGTCGGCGACCGTGCGGATCTTCCCGCGCTTGTCGCGCTCCTTGAGGAGCACGCTCGCGCCGTCGGGGGTGCCCTCGGTGAACAGGACGCGTCGCCCGTCGGTCGAGACCGCGCTGATCTCCGAGCCGGGGACCGCAGCCGCGTAGACGTTCTGCTGCCCGCGGCGGTTCACCTCGGTGACGAACCCGCCGAAGTTCTGGGAGACGTACAGCGAGCCGTCGTCGCCGAGCCCCGACGAGAGCGGGCCGAGCAGCCCGGTCGCGAGGGTCTGGGGGGCACCGGGGGTCGGCAGGCCACCTCCGCCTCCGCCGTGCCGGTCGTCGTGCGCCTGGGCGGGAGCCGCGCCGAGCGCGAGTGCCCCGACGAGGGCGAGCGCGATCCCGATCGTGCCGGTCCGCTGCGGGCCGCGCGTGGTGCGCGGCCGTCTGATGCTCTTGGTCTTCGTGATCATCGATTCTCTCCTCGGGCGCGGGACGTCGACGTCGGGCGCCCGTGGTCTGGGCCGCGCTGCGGGCAGGACCGTCCGTCGTGGACGGCCCGGTGCGCCCGGCGCTCGCCGGTGAGTGGAGTGCGGTGATGTGCGGTGCGTTGCGCACCGTGGGCACTGGCCTGACCGTGCCGGTGGACGCCTGGGCGTCGTCGCGAGGTCCGGCTCCCCTGCCGGACACACGTAGGGAGCGCTCCCAGGACCGTTCGTGACATCCGCCGGACCGCGCGCGGCGGATAGCCTGGTGCCCGTGACCGCACACCCCACGCTCGCCGACGTCGTCCGGACCCTCGAGTCGCTCTACCCGCCGTCGACAGCGGAGGGGTGGGACGCCGTCGGGCTCGTGACGGGCGACCCGGCCCAGCCGGTCCGCAAGATCCTCTTCGCGGTGGACCCGGTCGCGACGGTCGCCGACGAGGCGATCGAGTGGGGCGCAGACCTGATCGTGACCCATCACCCGCTCTTCCTGCGGCCCGTGCACTCGATCGCGGCGACCACGTTCAAGGGCTCGCTCGTGCACCGTCTGGTGCGGGCCGGCGTCGGGCTGTACGTCGCGCACACCAACGCGGACGCCGCGCCGCGCGGGGTCGCGGACGCGCTCGCGGACGCGATCGGTCTGGTGGACCGGACGCCGCTCGTCCCCTCGGGGCCCGACGACGGCACGCGCCCCGTCGAGACCGGCATCGGTCGCGTGGGACGTCTCGAGGAGCCGACGACGTTGCGCGCCTTCGCGCAGCGCGTCGCCGCCGCGCTGCCCGCGACCGAGCAGGGCGTCCGCGTCGCGGGCGACCTGGACGCGACCGTGAGCACCGTGGCCGTCGTCGGGGGCTCGGGCGACTCGCTGTTCGACGCCGTCCGCAGCGCCGGGGCCGACGTGTACGTGACCGCGGACCTGCGCCACCACCCGGCCTCCGAGCTGCGCGAGCGGGCCGAGTTCGAGGGCGGCGCGGCGGGCGGTCCGTTCCTCGTGGACGTCGCGCACTTCGCGAGCGAGTGGCCCTGGCTGCGCTACGCGGCCGCCGACCTGACGGAACGGCTCGCAGATGCGGGTACGGTGGAGACCCGCGTGAGCGTCCGACGGACCGACCCCTGGACCGCCCGGATCGGCTCCGCGCCCCGCGCCTGAGACGGCGCCCCACAACTGCATCGAAAGGAACGCCCCCTGTGACCACTGCACCCCCCGAGGACCAGCGACGACTGCTGGAGGTCCAGGCGCTCGACACCCGCCTGCAGCAGCTCGCGCACAAGCGCACCACGCTGCCCTCGATCGCCCGCATCGCGGAGCTCGACGCGCAGATCTCCGACCTGAGCACCTCGCTCGTCGCCTCCCGCACGGCCGTGAGCGACCTCAAGCGCGAGCTCACCAAGGCCGAGGGGGACGTGGAGCAGGTCCGCACCCGTGCCGCCCGCGACCAGACCCGCCTCGACTCGGGCCAGGTCGGTGCCAAGGACGCCCAGGCGCTCGTGGGGGAGCTCGCGTCGCTCGCCCGCCGCCAGGAGGTCCTCGAGGAGGTCGAGCTCGGCGTCATGGAGCGCCTCGAGGCGCACGAGGACGCGCTCGCCAAGCTCGACGCCGCGAACGACGAGCTGCTCGCCGCGAAGGCCGCCGTCGTGGCCGAGCGTGACGCCGAGCTCGCGCAGCTCGACGCCGAGGTCGCGACCGTGACGGCCGCGCGTGCTCAGGCCGTCGAAGGGCTCGACGGGGGCCTCGTCACGCTCTACGACCGGCTCCGTGCACAGCTCGGCGGTCTGGGCGCTGCCGTGCTCAGCGGCCGCCGCTGCGAGGGGTGCCGCCTCGAGCTCAACCCTTCCGACGTCGAGATCATCAAGGCCAAGAGCCCCGACCAGGTCGCGCGCTGCGAGGAGTGCTCGCGCATCCTGGTGCGGCTCGACGCCTGACGCGCTGCTGGCGGCTCCGGCCGGTGCTGCCGACACTTCCGGTTGGCTGGAACTGATGGGACCTGCCGGCGCTGCTGGCTGGCCTGCTGGTTCTGCTGGCTGGCTGGCCGGCCGGCCGGAGTGATCGACACGACCCCGTCCCTCATGGGGCGGGGTCGCGCTGTTTCCGGTGGCTTCGGTGCCGAGCACGAGGTTGCGGTCGTCGTGACGGACTTGGCGGCCTCAAGGTCGTGCTCGAGTGCGCGCAACGTCGTTCTCGGCGTGCGGTCGTCGTTGTGGCGCTCGCTCGTCTGCCGGGTGTGCGGTGGGCGATGCCTGTGGCCGGACTCCTGGAGCTGAACATCTCGTCGGTGCCGAGCATGCGGTTGTCGTCGTGATTCGGGGCCAGGGGGACGGCAACCGCATGCTCGTGGGACGCCAACCGCATGTTCGGGGAGGGTGGGGGCTTGGTCGAACCGTCGGCGTGGCCCGGAGGTCGGATGGCGGTCGACCATCGTGGTCGGCGCTCGCCGGCGTCGACGGCGCCCGGTTGTCCACAGCCTGGGACGGGGGGTGGTGGGGTGGTGGTTTGACCCGTTAGGTTCCTGGGAGGTGGGGGGCGGTGTGGCCCTGTGCCGGAACCTACCGAGGGGGCAGGGATGGGTTGGCAGGGGTTGCACAGGGCTGCCGCGCGTGCGCGCAAGGGAGCGCATCGCGCTGAGCGCAGACGTGACGATGGCAGCTGGGGTCGGTCGTGGTCGGTGGGAGCGATTGCGCTGGTGATCGGCATGGGAGTGGTCCTGGGGGGCTGCTCGACGCCTGCGCCCGAGGTGGAGAAGACGCCGCCGGTCGTGAGCCAGGCTCCGAGCCCCACGCCGACGCCGACCCCGACCCCGACAGGGCCCGTCAAGCCCGAGCGACCCGCTGACATGGACCGCACCGACGAGGTCGGGGCAGCAGCGGCAGCGACGTACTTCTTGGAGCTCTATCCGTACGTGATGGCGACGGGCGACTTTGTCGAGTGGGACGCAATGACATGGGCCGAGACCTGTGAGTTTTGCACCATCGTTCGGGCCGAGAGCGTGACAACCAAGGAGAACGGACACATCTACACGGGTGCAGCGCTTGAGCTTTCGGCGGTAACTGTAGGAGCGCTTGACACTTTGATCGGTGGCTATCCGGTGACAGCGAATTACATCCAATCGCCGCATCGCGAGGAAACACGCTCTGGTGTGATTGTTTCCGAGGACGATGGGAGTGCAGGACGACTCCAGATCGACACCCTTAGCACCGATGAGGGATGGAAGATTCTTGCACTCATCGTGGCGGACTGACGTGAAGTTGCGGAGGCTAGTCGGAACCGTCTCGATTCTGCTCTTGCTGTACCTCGTGGGCGTGTCAGGCGCGTGGGCCGACGATGATGGAGTGCTTGGCGGTCAGGCGCAGGAAGATTCGATCCTCGTCCGTGCGATCGACGTCTCTGCCGACGGCACCGCCCATCGTCCGAAGAACTCCGACGGAACCCCCGCGTCCTCCGAGTACCGGCGGATGCCCGCAGCTCTGTGCCACAACGCTGACTTCACCACGACCAAGGGCCAGATCGGGTCGTGCGCAGACAGCGAGGTCGAGGGGGAGTACCAGGTCTCGTGCCAAGAAGGCGAGATCGCTCTGGAGCCCATCTTCGTGCAGACCTGGACCAACAACCCGGACGGAACCATCACCGGCCTGACCGGCTGGACCTTGCTCAACGAGGGCGACTGCCTGACCGCGGTCGATCTCGCACCGTTGGCCGAGATCGAGTTCCAACGCCTGACGATCACGCCGTCACCGGTCACGGTCCAACCCCCGGACGGGTGGACCCTGGTCAACCTCGAGACCATCACCTACACCACCCCCACCCCGCAGACCTTCGCCGCGACCCTGCTCGGCATCCCGGTCACGATCGAGGCCACCCCCACGACCTACACCTGGGACTACGACGACGGCACCACCCCGACCCAGACGACCGACCCCGGCGCCCCCTACCCCGCCCAGAGGGTCTTCCACACCTACACGAACGAGGGCACGGCCACCATCACTCTCGACACCACCTGGCAAGGACGCTTCCAGATCACCGGCACATCGACCTGGACCCCCATCACCGGCACCGCCCGCACCACCGCCGCCGCCCCACCCCTGACCATCTACGAGGCCCGCTCCCGCCTCGTCACCGACCCCCTCGACTGACCCGAGCCAG
This sequence comes from Oerskovia sp. NPDC060287, assembly GCF_042726775.1. NCBI lineage: Bacteria > Bacillati > Actinomycetota > Actinomycetes > Micrococcales > Cellulomonadaceae > Oerskovia > Oerskovia sp. NPDC060287. The sequence continues at coordinate 4,058 of NZ_JBHXBO010000016.1, read as the reverse complement.
ACACGCCCACCTCGACGCTGTTCGACGCCGCGACCAGCACCAGGAACACTGAGGTGCCGGGTGGCGCTCCTCGGCACCGGAACGTCGCCAGGCGGCGATCTCCGCGCCGACGATTCCAGGACCGCCGATCCCGCGGCCAGGAGGAGCCGGTCGACCCGCGGCCGAGAACCGGGCGCCGGATGAACGAGCGAGACGGACGTGGAGGAACAGCATGGGTAGGTCGTTGATCGTCGAGGCCGACGGCGGGTCGCGTGGCAACCCCGGACCGGCGGGTTACGGCGCGCTCGTGCGCGACGCCGCGACGGGAGCGGTGCTGGCCGAGCGGGCGCGCTACCTCGGCATCGTCTCGAACAACGTCGCCGAGTACTCGGGGCTCGTCGCGGGCCTCGAGGCCGCGCGTGGCATCGACCCCGAGGCACGGGTGCTCGTGCGCATGGACTCCAAGCTCGTCGTCGAGCAGATGTCCGGTCGATGGAAGATCAAGCACGACGACATGCGGCGCCTCGCCGCCGAGGCAGCCCGGGTTCTTCCGCCGTCCCAGGTCTCGTACGAGTGGGTGCCGCGCGCCGACAACTCCGCAGCCGACGCGCTCGCCAACGAAGCCATGGACACGGGGGGCACGATCGCGCGCGACTACCTCGACGCAGACGCGCCCGCGGGCGTCGAGCGCACGCGCCAGGACGACGACGCCCACCAGGGCAACGGAACCGCGTCCCGACCCGGTGAGGAAGAGGATCGTGACGCAGGTCGTCCCGGCGCTGCCGACGCTGCTCCCGCGTTCGACACGCCCTCACGCCCCTCGGGGGCCCGTGCGCGGTTCGACGGCGCCGAGCCGCTCACGGTCGTCCTGGTCCGCCACGGTCAGACACCGCTCACGGTGGCCGGCGCCTACTCGGGCTCCTCGGTCCCTGGCCCGTCGCTGACCGCGCGGGGCCGGGTGCAGGCCGCGCAGGCCGCCGACCTGGTCTACCGCATCGGTCGCGACCGCTGGACCGACCTGCCGCGCCCGTCCGCGATCGTCGCGTCCCCCATGGTGCGCGCTCAGGAGACAGCACGGGCGGTGGGCCGCCGTCTTGGCCTGCACGTCGGGACCGACGACCGCTTCGCCGAGGTCCACTTCGGCGAGTGGGAAGGCCTGACCGCCCCGCAGATCGCGGAGCGGTGGGACGGGCATCCGGAGAGGTGGCTCGCGTCGGGCACCGAGGTCGCGCCGGGCGGGGAGTCCATGGCAGACGTCGGCGACCGGGTCTGGGCCGGCCTGCAGGACCTGCTGGCCCGTGGCACGGGCCGGACCGTGGTCGTGGTGGGGCACGCGGTGCAGGTGCGTGCCGCGGTCGGCCGGGCGATCGAGGCGCCGCCCTCCCGGTGGGCAGGCTTCCGGGTGCCACCGGGATCGGTCAGCATCCTGCGGCTGTGGGCCGACGGCGCGACCGAGCTGACCGTCGTCGGATGCCCGAGCGAGCCGTAGGCCCGCCCGCAGCGGCCAGCCCCCGGTACGGTGCCGAGCACGAGGTTGCAGTCGTTCTGAGGTCCTCAGCGTTCGCAACCTCGTGCTCGACCGCACGGAACCTCGTGCTCGACCGTACGGAACCTCGTTCTCGGCGACCGACCTCACGCCCAGGCGCCCGGATCGGTCGAGCAGGAGCAGAAGGTCCGCGCAGGCAGAAGATCGCGCAGTCGCAGGGGGGCCGAGCAGCCGCAGAGGGGCACGGTCCTGACGCTCAGGCCACGCCCGCCGATCCACGCCCCCCACCGCACGCCACCCCGAGGGGATCAGGAGACGACGAGCTCCAGCGTCGAGGCGCCGCGCGCCCCGGGTAGCAGGGTCGCGTCGAGCAGCTCGGTCCCGACCAGCTCGTACGCGGCCTTGAGCAGCTCCTCGCCCGAGTGGACGGGTTCGGCACGGGTCAGCAGGTGCCCCGTGAGGACGCCGCGCGTGTGCTTGGCGTTGTGCGAGACGACGCTGCGTCGGCCGTCGAGCTCTCGCAGCACGCGCACCGCGACGTGCTCGGCGCCCGCAGGCACCTTCCACGCGGCGGCATAGGGCGCCGACCGGCAATCGATCACGACGTCGCCCACGGCCCGGGCGTCGAGCGCCGCGGCGAGGAGCGGGCGCCACGACGGGGCCAGCGCGCCGAACGGAGGAAGCTTGGTCCCCATCGACAACCGGTAGGCAGGGATGCGGTCGGCGGGGGAGACCGCACCCCACAGGGCTGACACGATCCGGACCGACTCCTCGGCCCGGGCAGCCGCGGCAGGCGGCAGGTCGGCCAGCCCGGCCGCTGCGTACAGGACGCCGCTGTACACCTGGGAGGCAGGTGCGGCGGGGGCCGTGGGAAGCGACACGTTGCGCGCCACCTCGTCGGCCAGCCCGCTGCTCACGCCCAGGACGTCGAGCGCGTCGGGCCGCCTGCTCGCGGCGACGAGCGCGCGGAGCACGGCCTTGCGGTGCCGGGTGAGCGACGGCGAGCCGAGGGCCGAGAGATCGACGGGAGCTCCGTCGTCGGGCACGGACTTTCCCTCGGAGGGCGGCAGGAGCAGAAGCACACCGCCACTCTAGGGCGGACTCGCACGGCCACGGCCCGCGGCGGGGCGTGGCGATGGTCACCCGTGGCGGACCGCTCGCCCCGGCACTAGGTTGTGCCGCATGGTTCAGGTCAAGGTCTACGGCACCCGCACGGTCTGGGAGATGAAGCGCGAGGACATCTCCGACGCGATCCACCGGGCGGTCGTCGGGGCCTGGGGGCTGCCCGAGGAGAAGCGGTTCCACCGCTTCCTCCTCATGGAGGACGGCGACCTGATCGCGCCGCAGCGCAGCGACGCGTACCTCGTCATCGAGGTCGTGTGCTTCACGGGTCGCTCGCGCGAGGCCAAGCGGGCGCTCATCGCCGCGATGTTCGACGACGTCGCGCCCTTCCTGGGGCTGGCGGCGGACGACCTCGAGGTCGTCATCCTCGAGAGCCCGCCCGAGAGCTGGGGGATCCGCGGCAGGAGCGGCGACGAGCTCGCGCTGGGCTACCGCGTGGACGTGTAGGCTGCGGGAGCGGATGAGTCGGTCAGACGGCCGCGTCGGTGCCCTCGTGGCACCGCCGAGGAACGTCCGGGCTCCACAGGGCAAGGTGGTGGGTAACGCCCACCCGGGGTGACCCGCGGGACAGTGCCACAGAGAACAGACCGCCTCCCACGGCCTCGGCCGTGGGCGGTAAGGGTGAAACGGTGGTGTAAGAGACCACCAGCGGGCCAGGTGACTGGTCCGGCTAGGTAAACCCCACCTGGAGCAAGGTCAGACAGGAAGCGTTCGAGGGCTGCTCGCCCGAGCTTCCGGGTAGACCGCTGGAGGCGTGCGGCAACGTACGTCGTAGATGGATGGCCGTCACCCGCGCGGGGGCAACCGCGCGCGGGGACAGAACCCGGCGTACCGACCGACTCATCCGCCCTCACCCGTCCGGCGACCCCGCCTCCTCTGTCGCCCGCACCGCCCCCTGCGTAGGCTGGCTGGATGAGGATCGTCGAGTGCTTGGCCCCCGTGCTGGGGCAGTGGCAGGGCGTCCACCGTCAACGGCTCCTGCCCACGGACGAGTTCGTGGCGTCGGACGCCACGGCGTCGGTGACGGTCACGGCCCGCGAGTTCGTCTCGCTCGCCTACACGTGGTCCGACGGCGACGCGCCCCAGGAGGGGCTGCTCCTCCTGAGCGGCGGCTCGGGTCCGGAGGGGGTCTCCGCTGTCTGGGTCGACTCGTGGCACTCGTCGCCCGCCTGGATGTTGTTCGCCGGGTCTGTCGGCGAGGACGGCGTGGTCCGGCTGACCGGGAGCTATGCCGCACCGGAGGGGCCGGACTGGGGCTGGCAGATCTTCGTCGCGCCGGTCGAGGGTGGCGGCGGACGGATGACCATGCTCAACCTCGTGCCGGGTGAGGCACCCTACGAGGCGGTCGAGGGGGGGGGCGGCCCCCCCCGCGGAGGCCCCACCCCGGAGCGGCCCCCCCCCCCCCCCGCCGCGCCCCCCCCCGCCCCCCCCCCCCCACCCCCCCCGCCCCCCCCCCCCCCCCCCCCCCCCC
>NZ_JBHXBO010000015.1:0-35768 GCF_042726775.1 Oerskovia sp. NPDC060287 | reverse complement strand
GTCTTGGGCTAACGTCACAGGCAAGGCTGCCTGTGCATCGAAGGGACCGTACGTGAAGCTGGAGCTCCGCGGTATCACCAAGTCGTTCGGACCGCTCGTCGCCAACGACCACATCGACCTCGTCATCGAACCGGGGCAGATCCATGCCCTCCTCGGGGAGAACGGCGCAGGCAAGAGCACGTTGATGAACGTGCTGTTCGGCCTCTATCAGGCCGACTCGGGCGCCATCCTGCTCGACGACGAGGAGCGCGCCTTCCGGGGACCGGGTGACGCGCTCGCCGCCGGGATCGGCATGGTGCACCAGCACTTCATGCTCGTGCCCGTGTTCACCGTCGCAGAGAACGTCATGCTCGGGCACGAGGACGTCAAGGCCGGGGGGTTCCTGGACCTCGAGGCCGCCCGTGCCCGCGTCCGCGACCTGTCCGCGCGGTTCGGCTTCGGCCTGGACCCGGACGCCGTCGTCGAGGACCTGCCGGTCGGCGTGCAGCAGCGCGTCGAGATCGTCAAGGCGCTCGCACGCGAGGCCAAGGTCCTCATCCTCGACGAACCCACCGCGGTGCTGACCCCGCAGGAGACCGACGAGCTGATCGAGATCATGCGACAGCTCAAGGCCTCGGGCACCTCGATCGTCTTCATCACGCACAAGCTGCGCGAGGTCAAGGCCGTCGCGGACGTCATCACGGTCATCCGCCGCGGCGCCGTCGTCGGCAAGGCCGAGCCGACGGCCTCGGAGACCGAGCTCGCGTCGCTCATGGTGGGACGCTCGGTCTCGCTCGGCCTCGACAAGGCACCCGCGAAGCTCGGTGACGAGACCTTCGTGGTCACGGACCTCACGGTCCTCGCGCCCAACGGGCAGGCCGTCGTGGACCGCGTCTCGTTCTCGGTCGCGCAGGGCGAGATCCTCGCCGTCGCGGGCGTGCAGGGCAACGGGCAGACCGAGCTCACCGAGGCGATCCTCGGGTTGCTCCCCTCTGCGGAGGGGTCGATCGAGCTGCACGGCAAGGAGCTGCGGGGGCTCTCGCCCGACGCGGCCCTCGACGCCGGGATCGGGTTCGTCCCCGAGGACCGCAAGGTCGACGGCCTCGTCCTCGACTTCACGGTCGCGGAGAACCTCGTGCTCGACCTCTACGACAAGTCCCCGTACGCGCGGGGCATCGCGCTCAACCTGCCGGAGATCCGGCGCAACGCCGAGCACCGCATCACGGAGTTCGACATCCGCACGCAGGGCCCCGGCCAGGAGGTCGGCCGGCTCTCGGGCGGCAACCAGCAGAAGGTCGTCCTCGCGCGCGAGCTCTCGCGACCGCTCAAGCTCTTCATCGCGAGCCAGCCGACGCGCGGCGTGGACGTGGGTTCCATCGAGTTCCTGCACCGCCGCATCGTCCAGGAGCGTGACAACGGCACGCCGGTGATCATCGTCTCGACCGAGCTCGACGAGGTCGTGGAGCTCGCCGACCGGATCGCCGTGATGTACCGCGGGCGCATCGTGGGCTTCGTCCCCCCGACGACCTCCCGCGAGGTGCTCGGCCTCATGATGGCCGGCGTGCCCTACGACGAGGCCACCGCACAGGTGACCGACCAGACCGACACGACGGGAGCAACCCAGTGACCGACCAGCAGCCCGTCCCTCCGGCGACGGGGGAGCCGGCCCCCGAGGCGCCGCGCGCGGCGAAGCCCGCGAGCGACGCCCGCTGGGCTGCGACCTTCCGGGAGATCACGACGGGCCCGTTCGGCGTCACCGTCCTGGCGTTCGTCCTCGCGCTCGTCATCGGCGGACTCCTGATCATCGTCACCGACCCTGACGTGACCGCCGCCGCGAGCTACCTCTTCGCCAAGCCCGCCGACTTCTTCGGCGCGGCCTGGAGCGCCGTGAGCGACGCCTACTCGGCGATGTTCCGCGGCGCGGTCTTCAACTACGAGGCCCCCACGTTCGCTCGTGGCATCCGCTCGCTGACCGAGACCATGACGGTCTCGACGCCGCTCATCATCGCGGCCCTCGGCGTGGCGGTCGGCTTCCGCGCGGGCCTGTTCAACATCGGCGCCCAGGGGCAGGTCCTCATGGGTGCTGCGATCGGTGGCTACGTCGGCTTCGCCTGGAGCCTGCCGCCCGTCCTGCACCTGCTGCTCGCGCTGCTCGGCGGCGTGCTCGCGGGTGGGTTCTGGGCAGGCATCGCCGGGTTCCTCAAGGCCCGTACGGGTGCGCACGAGGTGATCGTGACGATCATGCTGAACTACGTCGCGCTCTACCTGGTCGCGTGGTTCCTCACGACCAGCGCGTTCACCCGGCCCGGCTCCAACCAGCCCAAGAGCCCGGGCGTCAAGGACACGGCCCAGCTGCCGCTGCTGCTCGGCGACCAGTTCCGCCTCAACGCGGGCTTCCTGGTCGCGATCCTCGCCGCGGTCTTCGTCTGGTGGCTCATGTCCCGCTCGACGTGGGGCTTCCGGTTCCGCGCGGTGGGCTCCAACCCGCAGGCCGCCCGGACCGCAGGCATGGGCGTGGCGTCCTCGTTCGTGCTCGTCATGGTCGTCTCGGGTGCCCTCGCGGGCCTCGCCGGTGCCGTGCAGATCCTCGGCACCGAGAAGGCGCTGACCGGTGGGATCGCCGGATCCATCGGGTTCGACGCGATCACCGTCGCCCTGCTGGGCAGGTCCAAGCCGCTCGGCATCTTCTTCGCCGGTCTGCTGTACGCCGGGCTCAACGTGGGTGGCCGGGCTATGGAGGCCTCGACGGGTACGTCGATCAACATCGTCCTGGTCATCCAGTCGCTCGTCGTGCTCTTCATCGCGGCCCCGCCGCTCGTGCGGGCGATCTTCCGGCTGCCCGCCCCGAACCCCGTCGTCGTGAAGGGAGCCAGCGCATGACCGCCATGGCCGCACCGCGTACCCAGGTCGCTGCCGTGACGGCGACCCGCAGCTGGAAGGTCCCCATCACGCTCGGGGTCTTCGGCCTGCTCTCGTTCGTCCTGTTCGGTCTCCTGGGACCTGCTGGTTCCGTGACGACCTTCGGGATCTCGACCGGGGCCGACCTCCTCAAGTTCGACCCGGTCGAGCTCCCCACGCGGGCCACCGCGATCGTCCTCTCGGTGCTCTGCCTGCTCCTGGCGGGCTACGCGACCGTGCGGGTCCGCGCGGACCAGCCGGTGGGCCGTTGGGTGCTCGCGGTCTTCGGCGTGCTGTGGGTCCTGACGTTCCTCGTGTGGGCCGTCGCGGACAAGAGCACGTCGATCGTGAGCCTCCTGCAAGGCTCGCTGCTCCTCGCCGTCCCGCTCGCGTTCGGTGCGCTCGGCGGTCTGCTCAACGAGCGGGCCGGCGTCGTCAACATCGCGATCGAGGGTCAGCTGCTCACGGGCGCGTTCGGCGCCGCGGTGCTCGCCTCGGTCGTGGGCAACGCGTACGTGGGTCTGGTGGCCGCGCCGCTCGCCGGGCTGCTGATCGGCGCGATGCTCGCACTGTTCACGGTCAAGTACCACGTGAACCAGATCATCGTCGGTGTCGTGCTCAACGTGTTCGCGGTGGGTCTGACGAGCTTCCTGTTCTCCTCGGTGCTCAAGAACGACCCCGCGACGCTCAACACGCCCCCGCGCCTGCCGACGCTCCCGATCCCGCTGCTCTCCGAGATCCCGATCATCGGTCCGGTCCTGTTCCGCCAGTCGATCATCGTGTACCTGCTCTACGTCGCGGTCATCGTCATCAGCATCGCGCTCTTCCGCACACGCTGGGGCCTGCGCGTCCGCTCGGTCGGGGAGTACCCCCAGGCCGCGGACACGGTCGGCATCAACGTGAACCGCACCCGGTGGGGCAACGTCCTGCTCGGGTCCATGGTCGCGGGCCTCGGCGGCGCGTTCTTCACGATCGGGTCCGTGGGAGCGTTCGGCCAGGAGATGACGGCGGGCAAGGGGTACATCGCGCTCGCCGCGATGATCCTGGGCCGCTGGAGCCCGTGGGGCGCCCTAGGAGCCGCGCTGCTCTTCGGGTTCGCCGACAAGCTGCAGCAGGTGCTCGGCGTCCTCGAGACCCCGATCCCCAACCAGTTCATGCTCATGCTGCCCTACGTCGTGACGATCTTCGCGGTCGCCGGCCTGGTCGGTCGCGTGCGCGGGCCCGCTGCCGCGGGCGAACCGTACGTGAAGGGATGACCGGATGAGCGACGAGACACCGACGATCGACTGGGAGGCCCTGCGGGTCGCCGCCCGGGCCGCGATGGAGAAGGCGTACGCGCCGTACTCCTCGTTCAAGGTCGGGGCGGCCGCGCTGGTCGACGACGGCCGGCTGGTCACGGGAGCCAACATCGAGAACGCGGCGTACGGCGTGACGCTGTGCGCCGAGTGCTCGCTCGTGAGCGACCTGATCGGGAGCGGGGGCGGGCGCCTCGTGGCGTTCGCGTGCGTCGACGGGCACGGCGACGTGCTCATGCCGTGCGGTCGGTGCCGCCAGCTCCTGTGGGAGCACGGCGGGCCCCGGCTGCTCGTGGAGACGACTCGCGGCATCAAGCCCATGACCGATGTGCTGCCCGACGCTTTCGGGCCCGAGGATCTGGTGGAGAGAGCATGAGCACGCAGAGCACTCCGGTGGGCGCCTCCGGCGCGCTGCCGAACAAGGAGACCGAGTCGTTCGACGCGGTCGACGTCATCCGCACCAAGCGGGACAAGGGCCGCCTGTCGGCCGAGCAGATCGACTGGGTCATCGACGCCTACACGCGCGGTGTCGTGGCCGAGGAGCAGATGGCCGCCCTCAACATGGCGATCCTGCTCAACGGCATGGACCGTACGGAGATCGGTCGCTGGACCGCGGCCATGATCGCCTCGGGCGAGCGCATGAACTTCTCGGCGCTCTCGCGGCCCACGGCCGACAAGCACTCGACGGGAGGCGTCGGGGACAAGATCACGCTGCCGCTCGCCCCGCTCGTCGCGGTGTTCGGCGTGGCCGTCCCGCAGCTCTCGGGGCGCGGCCTCGGGCACACCGGGGGCACGCTCGACAAGCTCGAGTCCATCCCCGGCTGGCGCGCCGCGCTGACGAACGAGCAGATGATGAACCAGCTCGAGCACGTGGGCGCCGTCATCTGCCAGGCGGGCTCGGGCCTGGCCCCGGCCGACCGCAAGCTCTACGCGTTGCGCGACGTCACGGCCACGGTCGAGGCGATCCCGCTCATCGCGTCCTCGATCATGAGCAAGAAGATCGCCGAGGGCACGGGGGCGCTCGTCCTGGACGTCAAGGTCGGCTCGGGTGCGTTCATGAAGGACCTCGAGCAGGCGCGCGAGCTCGCGCGCACCATGGTGGACCTGGGCACGGACGCGGGGGTCCGCACGGTCGCGCTGCTGACCGACATGTCGACCCCGCTCGGCCTCACGGCCGGCAACGCGCTCGAGGTCCGCGAGACGCTCGAGGTGCTCTCCGGCGGGGGACCGCGCGACGTCGTCGACCTCACGGTCGCGCTCGCGGTCGAGATGCTCGACGCGGCGGGCAAGCCCGTCCCGGAGGAGGAGGTGCGGCACGCGCTCTCGAACGGCCGGGCCATGGACAAGTGGCGCGAGATGATCGCGGAGCAGGGCGGCGACGCCCGCGCACCGCTGCCCGTGGCACGCGAGAAGGAGCACGTGGTCGCGGACCGCGACGGCGTGCTCTCGCACCTGGACGCGTTCGGCGTGGGTGTCGCGGCCTGGCGCCTCGGAGCGGGCCGCGCCCGCAAGGAGGACCCGGTGCAGGCCGGGGCCGGGATCGAGATCCACGCCAAGCCGGGCGACGTGGTCACCAAGGGGCAGCACCTGCTCACGCTCCACACCGACACCCCGGAGCGGTTCGACCGGGCGGTCGAGGCGCTCGACGGCGCCTGGGCCGTCGCAGACCCGGGCACGGTCGTCGAGACGCCTGCCCTGATCCTCGACCGGCTCGCCTGACATGACGTCGGAGGGGGAGGCCCCGGGGGGCGCGGCACCGCGCGACCCGGCGGCCTCCCTGCCCGACGACCGTCGACCGCGTTCGGTCTACGGGGTCGGCGAGGAGCCGGACATCCGCTTCAGCCTGGCCAACGAGCGCACCGCGCTCGCGTGGGTGCGCACGGGGCTCGGCCTGGTCGCGGGCGGGGTCGCGCTGACGTCCTTCGCGTCGTTCGCGGACCTCACCGGGTTCGTCGACCTGATCGCCGCGGTGGCCTGTCTCGCCGGGGCCGGGTTCGCGGGGTACGCGCTCCTCTCCTGGAAGCGCGTCGAGCGGGCGATCCGCCGGGGTGAACCGCTGCCGTCGCCGAACGGTCTGCCCGTGCTGGTCGCGGGCGTCGTCGTCCTGGCGCTGCTCGTGGCCGGGTACGCGGTCACCGAGGTCTGGCGGCGGTGACACCGCCGACCCGGGACCCCGGGCTCCAGCCCGAGCGCACGGCTCTGGCCTGGCAGCGCACGGTCCTCGCGGTCGTGATCGGTGCCATCCTGCTCGCGGTCGCGGGCCTGCGCGCGGGGCAGCCCGTCCTCGCGGCGTGCGCGGGGGTGCTCGCGGTCGCGACGCTCGTGCCCGCGGTCCTGCGGCCGCCGTCGGGCGGGCTGCCCCGCGACGGTCGGCTGCGGTCGTGGGGGTTCCTGGTCAGGGTCGCGTCGCTCGTGGGGACCCTGGGCCTGCTGGGCGCGGCGAGCGCGCTCGTCCGGCTGCTCTGAGGGCTGCGACGCGGGGAGCGAGGCCCTCGTGGGGCTCGAAGGATGGCAGGCTGTCCGGATGATCCTCGCCGACCTCCAGCTCACCCGGGTCCTGCGCGCAGCGGGCGCCGGCCGGGGTCCGTTGCCCCCGTCGCCCCCTGCGGGGCGCTACGTCCTGCCCGACGGCGCGGCCGCTTCGGCGCGTCGGGCCGCCCTGCGCGCGGGGCATCCCGGGCAGGTCGCGGACCGGCTCGTCACGGTGCTCGAGTCGTTGCGCCCGTGGGAGCGCGAGCACGTGCTCGACCCTCTGCGTCGCCGTGCGGTCGCCCCTGACCAGCGCCGTGACCTCGCGGGCGGAACCGGCCCGGTGGCGGGCCGCCCGGTCGCCCAGGGCCAGGGTTCTGCTCCCGGCCGCCCCGACCTGCGCTTCCCGGAGCCGCTCGTGCTGGGCCGGGCCCGGGCGGTGCAGGTCGACGAGACGACGTGCGGGTCCGCGGTCCTCGCCGTCCTGGCCGCGGCGGGAGACCCCGTGGTCGCGCTGTGGCTCGTCGCGGGTACCGACGTCTCGCGAGGGGCCGGCGAGCACGTCGTGAGCGAGGGCCAGGTGGACGCGACCGCCCGGGAGCTCGAGACGTCGTCGGGCCGGTTCCAGGCGCTCCAGCGCCTCCTCAAGGCGCGCACGACGCGCGCCGCGCTCGGTCCCCTCCCGTGGCCCGGCGGGCTCGGGACGCCACCCTGGACGGCTGCGCGCGACGCCCGCTACGCCGACGTGCGCTTCACGCACCGGATCGTCGCGGGCGGCGGCCCGGGCGACCCGGTGCTCGCGAGCGCGCTGCGGTCCGCGGCCGCGGGCGTGCCCGTGTCGCTGTACACGGGCGGCGACGTCGGGACCGGGTGGTCCACCGCGGTGCCGCGCCACGTGGTGCTGCTGGCCGGGGTGAGCGGGCCGCAGGACGGGACGGGCGCGGACGGCGGGACGAGCGCGCACGGCGGGCGCTGGTGCTCGCTGTACGAGCCGTCGTCCGGGGCGCTGCACCGTGTGCGGGTCGCGGACCTCCTCGCGGGCACGCGCGTCGCGGGGGAGCCGAGCAAGGCCGTTCGCCGCGCGCTCGGGGGCTGGCCGCACGTCACCTGGGCGGTCCTGCCCGCCGGACGGGCTGGCGGGTCGCGCCGGGTCGGGTGACGATGGAGAGACGGCGAGAGGAGCACCCCATGAGCACCGTGCCCGGAGCGGAGGCCTGGCGAGACGCCGGGCTGGTCACGCCCGACGACGTCCCGACGAACCTGGTCGAGGAGGAGTCGCAGGGCGAGCCGCGGCCCTCGCCCGAGGACGCAGAGGACTACACCCCGGGGACCCCACGACCCGACCTGGACGGTGAGGCCGCCGAGGCCGACGTCGTCGAGCAGGCGGCCGTGGTCCCGGTCGGCGAGGGCGGCGACGAGGATGCGGACGCCCCGGGGGGTCCTGGCGGCGACGGCGCGTGAGACAGCATGACCGCCCGTGACGTAGCCGTGACCTGCCCGGCGGGGCGGCCGTCGGGTGCACCCGTCCCGTGCCCGGTAGCGTGAGCGCATGACCTCCACACCCTCCTCAGTGAGCGAGACCGTCGCGGCGATCGCCGCGCTCCCCAAGGTCGTCCTCCACGACCACCTCGACGGCGGGCTGCGTCCCGCGACGATCATCGAGCTGGCCGCTGCGATCGGGCACGACCTGCCCGCGACCGAGCCGGACGCGCTGGGCACCTGGTTCGTCGAGTCGGCGGACTCGGGCTCGCTCGTGCGCTATCTCGAGACCTTCGACCACACCATCGCCGTCATGCAGACGCCCGAGGCGCTCGCGCGCGTCGCCCGCGAGTCCGTCCTCGACCTCGCCGCGGACGGCGTCGTGTACGCCGAGCAGCGCTGGGCCCCCGAGCAGCACCTGCAGCGCGGCCTGAGCCTGCAGGACACCGTGGACGCCGTCCAGGCCGGGCTCGAGGAGGGCGTGGCCCTCGCAGCGGCCCAGGGGCGCACGATCCGCGTGGGGCAGCTCGTCACCGCGATGCGGCACGCCGACCGCTGGCAGGAGATCGCCGAGCTCGCCGTGGCCAACCGTGGCAACGGCGTGGTCGGGTTCGACATCGCGGGTGCAGAGGACGGCTTCCCGCCCTCGCGCTTCCCCGACGTGTGGCAGTACCTGGCCGACGAGAACTTCCCCGTGACGATCCACGCGGGCGAGGCCTCGGGCGTCACGTCGATCGCCGAGGCGGTCCACCTGGGCCAGGCCTCGCGCGTGGGCCACGGCGTGCGCCTCATCGAGGACATCTCGTTCGACGAGAGCCACGGCACCGCGGCCCTGGGGCAGTTCGCCCACTGGGTCCGTGACCACCAGATCCCGCTCGAGCTGTGCCCCGTCTCCAACCTGCAGACCGGTGCGGCGGGCTCGATCGCGACGCACCCCATCACGCGCCTGAAGGAGCTCGACTTCGCGGTCACGCTCAACACGGACAACCGCCTCATGTCGCGCACGTCCATGACCCACGAGATGACGCTGCTCGTCGAGCAGGCCGGCTGGACGCTCGAGGACCTCTACGACGTCACGGCCACGGCCGCGTGGAGCGCCTTCATCCACCACGACGAGCGCCGCGCGCTCATCGACGACGTCATCCTCCCCGGTTACCAGGAGATCCAAGGAGCACAGCTGTGAGCACCGCAGGCACGTCCCCCCTGGACCGCGCGTCCCTCGCGCAGTTCGTCGACCACACCCTCCTCAAGCCCGAGGCGACCCGCGCGGACTTCGAGGCGCTCGTCGACGAGGGCGTCGCGCTCGGCGTCTACTCGGTGTGCGTCTCGCCCTCGGTCCTGCCGCTCGACGGCAAGGGCCTGAAGATCGCGACCGTGTGCGGGTTCCCGTCGGGCACCCACCACAGCGAGGTCAAGGCCGCGGAGGCGGCCCGTTCGGTCGCCGACGGCGCGGACGAGGTCGACATGGTCATCGACCTGGGTGCGGCCAAGGCGGGCGACTGGGCGTACGTCCAGGCCGACATCGCCGCTGTCCGTGCGGCGGTCCCGGCGCCCAAGGTGCTCAAGGTCATCATCGAGTCCGCCGCGCTGACGGACCACGAGATCGTCGAGGCGTGCCGCGCCTCGGAGGCCGCGGGTGCCGACTTCGTCAAGACCTCGACGGGCTTCCACCCGGCGGGCGGGGCCTCGACGCACGCGGTGTCCATCATGGCCGAGACCGTGGGCGGACGCCTCGGGGTCAAGGCCTCGGGCGGTGTGCGCACGCTCGCCGACGCGCTCGCGATGATCGAGCACGGGGCGACGCGCCTGGGTCTGTCGGGCACCGCTGCCGTGCTCGCGGGCTTCGACGGGATCGAGCCTGCTGAGAACGGCTCGTCGGGCTACTGACACGTCCGTGCTGACCGAGGGGTGACCGTGCCTGGACGGGCGGTCACCCCTCGGCGCGTTCGGGGTTAGGCTAGCCTCACTTCGCCATCGCGGGCGGAGCGCACCTTGGAGGACCGCATGACAGACCCCGCCCCCCGCAGGCCCGAGCGCGTCGCGACCCACGCCGTGGTCGTCCGCACCGAGCAGCTCACGCCGCACATGATCCGCGTCGTCCTCGGAGGGGACGGTCTCGACGGGTTCGACGCCGGCCCGTACACCGACCACTACGTCAAGCTCCTCTTCCCGGACGCGGCTGGTCCCGAGGGCCGCGTCCCGATGCGCACGTACACGATCCGCTCGTGGGACCCCGTGGCGCGCGAGCTGGCCATCGACTTCGTGGCGCACGGCGACGAGGGCCTCGCCGGTCCGTGGGCGGCCGCCGCCCAGGTGGGCGACCCGATCTCCTTCTTCGGCCCCGGTGGTGACTACGCGCCGTCGGGCTCGGCGGACTGGCACCTGCTCGTGGGGGACGAGAGCGCGCTGCCCGCGATCGCCGCGGCTCTCGAGGCCATGCCCGACGGCGTGCCCGTCCTCGCGGTCGTCGAGGTCGCCTCGGCGGACGAGGAGCAGGCCCTCACGTCGCCCGGAGCGCTCGACCTGCGGTGGGTGCACCGCGACGAGCACCCCGACCGCGCGCCCGGGGAGGCGCTCGTCGAGGCCGTCGAGTCGCTCACGTTCCTGCCCGGGACGCCACAGGTGTTCCTGCACGGCGACGCCGGGTTCGTGCGCACGCTGCGCCGCCACGTCCGGCTCGAGCGCCAGGTGCCCTTGACGTCGCTGTCCGCGTCGGGCTACTGGCGCCGTGGACGCACCGAGGAGGGCTGGCGTGCCGAGAAGGCCGACTGGAAGGCCGCCGTGGAGCGCGACGAGGAGCCTGCGCTGCGGTCCTGAGCGCCGGTCGCTCAGCGGGCGCGCTCGACGGCGATCGCGAGCGCGACCCGGTTGGGCATGTCGAGCTTGGTCATGGTGCGGCTCAGGTGCGTCTTGACCGTGGCCTCGGCACAGTAGAGGCGTTCGCCGATCTGTGCGTTGCTCAGCCCTTCCGCGACACCCTGGGCGATCTGGCGCTCGCGGTCGGTGAGCTGGTCGAGGAGCGCGCGGGCCCGCTGCTGCTCGCTCGTCACCTGTCCCTGCGCGACGCGCGAGACGACGTAGCGGACCACGCGGGGCGCCAGCACCGACTCGCCGTCCGCGACGGCGAGGACGCCCCCGATGAGCTCCGCCGGCGAGGCGTCCTTGAGCAGGAACCCGCCCGCACCGGACTCGAGCGCTCCCAGGACGTCCGTGTCGCTCTCGAAGCTCGTCAGGACCAGGACGACCGGAGGCTCGGGGAGCAGGCGCAGCGCGCGGGTCGCCTCGATGCCCTGGACCCTTGCCATGCGCAGGTCCATGAGCACCACGTCGGGACGGTGGGCGAGGAACGCCGGGACGGCCTCGTCGCCGTCGGTCGCCTCGGCCACCACCTCGATGCGCGGACTGCTCGACAGGATCAGGCGGAGGCCGGTGCGGACGAGCGCATCGTCGTCGACCAGGAGGACTCGGATCACGCGTCGATCGTAGGGCGAAGCACCCACACCTGGGCCCGCCGTCCGGTGAGGGCGTCTCAGCCGACGTCGACCGCGTCGCTCACCCACGGCAACCAGACGTCCACGACGAAGCAGCCCTCCTGGGGGCCGAGCGTGGCCCGCCCGCTGAGGAGCTTGGCCCGCTCGGCGATCCCCGTGATCCCCGCCCGGCTCCCGGGTGCTCGTGGGCCGACGGACCCGGGGAGCGGATTGGTCACGCGCAGGCTCACGCCGCTCGCCGGGTCCCCGCCGAGGTCGATGAGGACCTCGCTCCCGGGCGCGTGCTTGTGCACGTTGGTCAGCGACTCCTGGAGGATCCGGTAGGTCGCTCGCGCCACGTGCGGGCTGATCGACGAGGCGTCGTTGAAGACGACCGTCGCGACGAGCCGCGTGCCAGCCGCCCGGGTGGTGGCGAGCAAAGCAGGAAGGTCGGACAGCGTGCCCCCTGCCCTCTGCGCCTGCCGGTGGGCGAGCCCGTCCGGGTCGCGAAGGATCTCGATCAGGTCCCGGAGGTCCTCGAGCGACCGGTGGGCGTTCTCACGGACCACCTTGGCCGCGTCGCGGAGCTGCCCGTCCTCCTCGGGGACCGACACCTCGAGCACTCCCGAGTGGAGCGAGACCAGGGAGAGGCTGTGGGCCAGGGTGTCGTGCACCTCACGCGCGATGAGCTGACGCTCCTGCTGGCGCGCGACCTCCTCCTGCTGGCGGGTCACCTCGTCCCTCAGCTCCTCGGTGACCACGTCCTTGCGGGCGACCTCGTCGCGCAGGTGCTCGGCCACGACCTCGTGGCGCTGGGCCTCGCCACGGAACCGTCCCACCTGGTAGTGGGCGCGGCGCGCCCAGCCGACGCTCACCGAGAGCGCGAGCCCGGCCGCCGCGAGGAGCACGTACACCCACTCCGGCGCACCGACGGCCTCGGTGGACCCGGTCGCCGTGAACGAGAAGATGCGTCCCTCGACGGGCCGCAGGGCGTCGCGGGTCAACGAGACGATCGTGGCGAGAGCCGTGAGCGCGCCCAGCAGCCATCCGACCCGGACCGGGCGCGACGAGACGACCCAGGACAACGCCACGAGGGCGCCGATCGCGTCCAGGGGGAAGAGGAGCGCGCCCCCGCAGGCGATCAGGCAGACCGCGACCGGGTAGCGGCGGCGGAACACGAGCATGGTCGCGATGCCGACCGCGGACGCCCAGCCGATCAGGACCCAGAGGAAGACCACGTCCGAGATCTCCGGGCCGTCCACGCCGTCGAGCGTCCCCGCTGCGGAGCCCGCGAAGGCGATGCACACGGACGAGGCGACGAACGACGCGACGACGATCCACACGGTCGAGGCACGGGACCACCAGCGTCGGCCGTCCGTCGGCCGGTCGGGGACCGTTCCGGGGGAGGGTTCGGACGCGGCGGCAGGAACCGCTGCCGGACGGCGACCCTGGTGAGCAGCGGCCTGTCCTTGCCCCTGCTGCCGTGGCGGCGGCCAAGAACCACCCGTCGGGCCGGCGCCCGCCCACCCCGGAGGCACGGGGCGGCCGGGGGGCGGCGTCGCGCGAGGCCAGGGAGAGCCCGAGGGCGGGTACGGGGTGGTCACGGCCCCAGCGTAGGGAACACCACCGACGGCGGGGTCCGTCGACCGGTTCGGGAGGCCAGGGGCCACGTACGACTTTCGGTGCGCTGGTCGTACCCGGTCCGACGACGCGCCCGCCCGGTGCGACGCGATGGAGTGGTCCCGTACCGATCCGGAACCACGAGAGGCCCTCCCATGAACAGCGACCCGACGCAGCAGCCGCCCGTCCAGCAGTACCCGCAGCAGCAGTACCCGCAGCAGCAGTACCCGAACCCGCCCTTCCCGGGGCAGCCGCAGCCGCCCCTCGCCCCCGTGCCGCGCAAGTCGTTCTTCGCGCGGCACAAGGTCCTCACGGTCTTCCTGGCGATCCTCGCGCTGGTGGTCGTCGTCTCGGTCGCGTCCGGCCTCGGGGGCGACGAGCTGGCCGGCACCACGGCGACGGTGGGCACGACCGGGACCGGCGACGCAGCCCCGGAGGGCGAGCCCGACGGGCAGGCTCCGGCCGCACCGGAGGAGACGGTGCCCGGTATCGGCACGGCCGTGCGCGACGGGAAGTTCGAGTTCACCGTCACGGCCGTCGAGCCGGGCGTCGCCAGCGTGGGCGACGAGCTCCTGAGCGTCGACGCCCAGGGGCAGTTCGTCCTGGTCCACGTCACGGTGACGAACGTCGGCGACGCGGCCCAGATGTTCGACGCGAGCTCGCAGAAGCTGTTCGACGCCCAGGGGCGCGAGCACTCGGCCGACTCCACGGCCGGGATCTACCTGGGAGACGCCAACAGCTTCCTCAACGACATCAACCCCGGCAACTCGATCCAGGGCGTCGTGGTGTTCGACGTCCCTGCCGACGCGGTGCCGGCGAGCATCGAGCTGCACGACTCGTTCATGTCGGGTGGCATCTCGGTCGCACTGGGCTGACGGCCCGTCCTGGACAGGTCTCGCCGGGAACGACGGAGGCCGTCCCCCGCTCCGTGAAGGAGCGAGGGACGGCCTCTGGGCTGCGTCCCGTCAGATCCCGAGCGCCTCCGCGACGTCGCGACGGACGTGGTCCAGCCGGGTCCGCGCGAACGCGCGGGCGGCCGTGAGGTCGTCGTAGCTCGCGTCGGGCGCGACCGGGACGATGACCTCGAGGTAGCACTTGACCTTGGGCTCGGTGCCGCTGGGGCGCACGATGACCCGGGTCCCGTCCGCGGACAGCAGCCGCACGCCGTCGGTCGGGGGCAGACCGTCGAGGCCGTCCGAGAGGTCGACGACCTCGCTCACCCCCGAGCCCGCGAGCGTCCGCGGGGGCGCTGCGCGCAGCCGCGACATGGCCGCCGTGATCTGGTCCAGGTCCGTGAACCGGGCCGAGAGCTGGTCGGTCACGTGCAGGCCGTGCGCGCGCGCCAGGTCGTCGAGCGCGTCGACGAGCGTGCGACCCTCGGCCTTGAGCCTGTTGGCGAGCTGTGCGAGGAGCAGCGCAGCGCTGATGCCGTCCTTGTCGCGCACGTTCTGCGGGTCCACGCAGTACCCGAGCGCCTCCTCGTAGCCGTAGACCAGGCCGTCGACGCGCGAGATCCACTTGAACCCCGTGAGCGTCGAGGCGTAGCCCAGGCCGTGGCTCTCGGCGATCTTGCGCAGCAGCCGCGAGGACACGATCGAGCTCGCGAAGAACTGCGTCCCGGGCGCGATGCGCAGCCGTGCCGCCCGCTTGCCGATCTCCTCGCCGAGGAGCGAACCCACCTCGTCGCCGTGCAGCATGCGCCACCCGTTCGAGCGCGCGGTCTCGGCCCCCTGATAGGTCCCGACGCGCGGGTCGTAGACCGCCAGCGCGCACCGGTCGGCGTCAGGGTCGTTCGCGATCACGAGGTCTGCCTTGGCGTCCTGCGCGTACGCGAGCGCGAGGTCGATCGCGCCGGGCTCCTCCGGGTTGGGGAAGGCCACGGTCGGGAACAGGGGGTTCGCCTCGAACTGCTCGGCGACGCTGATGACGTCGGTGAAGCCCGCGTCCTCGAGGACCCGGTTGACGACGGCCCCGCCCACGCCGTGCAGCGGGGTCGCGACGATGCGCAGGTCGCGCGCCGCGCCGTCGGACAGGCGACCCACCGACTCGACGTAGCCGAGCGCGAGGTCCCGGCCCAGGACCGTCCAGCCGTCGACCGCCCGCGGAACCCGTGCGGCCACCGGGGCACGGCGGATCGCTGCGGCGATCTCGGCGTCGTACGGGGGCACGATCTGAGCGCCCTGGCCCGAGTCGGTCACGACCCGTCCGCCGAGGTAGACCTTGTAGCCGTTGTCCTGGGGAGGGTTGTGGCTCGCGGTGACCATGACGCCCGCGTCGGCGCCCAGGTGGCGCACGGCGTAGGCGAGGACGGGAGTGGGGAGGGCCGACGGGAGGATCGACGCCTCGACCCCCGCGGCGGTGAAGACCGCCGCGCTGTCCTGGGCGAACGTGTGCGAGTGGTGGCGGGCGTCGTAGCCGATGACGACCCGCGGGGTCTGGCCGGGCAGCGCGTCGAGCAGGAACGACGCGAGGCCGGCGGCCGCCCGGATGACGACCGCGCGGTTCATGCGGTTGGGGCCGGCCGCCATCTCGCCCCGGAGGCCCGCCGTTCCGAACTGCAGCGTCCCGGAGAAGCGGTCTCGGAGCTCGGCGCGGGCCCGCGCGCGCACCTCGTGGTCGCGCGGGTCGGGCGAGTCGGCCTCCGTGAGCAGCGTGCGCAGCTCGACCTGGTCGGCGGGCTCGGGGTCCGCCTCGATCCAGGCCTCGACCTGCTCGAGGAAGGCCGCGTGGCCGGCGCCGGCCTCGTACCCGGGGTCGTCGACCTCGTTGGCCAGGGGCTCGGGGTTCGTCATCTCACACCAACTTCGCGATCTGGGCGAGCAGGGAGCTGATCCGGGGGCCGGCAGCCTGGCCGGCCTCGATGACCTCGCCGTGCGAGAGCGGCGTGGGGCTGATCCCCGCGGCGAGGTTGGTCACGAGCGAGATGCCCAGCACCTCGAGCCCCGCGTGCCGTGCGGCGATGGCCTCGAGGGTGGTCGACATGCCCACCAGGTCCGCACCCAGGATCCCGGCCATGCGGACCTCGGCCGGGGTCTCGTAGTGCGGGCCGGGGAACTGCGCGTAGACGCCCTCGCCGAGCGACCCGTCGACCGTCCGGGCCAGGTCGCGCAGGCGCGGGGAGTATAGGTCGGTGAGGTCGACGAACGTGGCGCCCTCGAGCGGTGAGGTCGCGGTGAGGTTGATGTGGTCGCGGATGAGGACCGGGGTGCCCGGCCCGTGGTCCAGGTTCAGGCCACCGCAGCCGTTCGTGAGGATGACGGTCTGCGCGCCGGTCGCGGCAGCGGTCCGGACGCCGTGGACGACGTGGCGCACGCCCTTGCCCTCGTACAGGTGCGTGCGCGACCCGAGCACGAGCGCGTGGCGGACCGAGCCGTCGGCGCGCGCGATCCGGATCGAGCGGGTCGTGCCCACGTGCCCGGCCACGGCCGGCTTGGAGAAGCCGGGGATCTCGTTCGTGGGGATCTCCGCGACGACGTCGCCCAGGAGCTCGGCCGCGCCGCCCCAGCCGGACCCGAGCACGAGGGCCACGTCGTGCCCCTCGATCCCGGTGGCGTGGGCGATGTGGTCGGCAGCGGCGCGGGCCACGAGGAACGGGTCGGTGGTGGGGTCGTCGAGAGACAAGGTCGTCGTCATAGGACGAGGCTAGCCGTTCTTGGGCCTCGCGCCCCGCCGAAGGCCCACCCGGCGACCGGCTGACCGATCTGTCCGCATGCTGACACGGTGACCTCGGACTTCCTGACACAATGGCACCCGTGACGAACGAGAACAGTGACCTGCAGGCCAGCCGTATCGTGATCGTGGGCGGTGGTCCCGGAGGCTACGAAGCGGCCCTCGTCGCCCGCCGGCTCGGCGCGGACGTCACGGTGGTCGAGCGCCAGGGGCTCGGGGGAGCCGCGGTGCTCACCGACGTCGTCCCCTCCAAGACGCTCATCGCGACCGCCGACTGGATGACCATCGCGGACCGCGCAGCCGACCTCGGCATCCGCCTGCCCGTCGACACGGTCAAGGCCGCCCACCCGGCCATGCGTCGGCACATGGTGGACCTCGACGCCGTCAACACCCGAGTCATGGCGCTCGCGGCGGCCCAGTCGGCCGACATCCACGCACGCCTCGAGCGCGAGGGCGTGCGCGTGCTCCTCGGGGAGGGCCGCCTCGACGGGCCCACCCGCGTGCAGGTGACGCCGTCGGACGCCGACGAGCAGCCCGTCACGCTCGACGCGGACGTCGTCCTGCTCGCGCTCGGCGCGACGCCGCGCGTGCTGCCGACCGCCGTCCCGGACGGCGAGCGCATCCTCACGTGGACCCAGCTCTACAACCTCAAGGAGCTCCCCGAGCGCCTGATCGTCGTGGGCTCGGGGGTCACGGGGGCCGAGTTCGCGGGCGCCTACAACGCCCTGGGCTCCGACGTCGTGCTCGTCTCGAGCCGCGACCGCGTCCTGCCGGGTGAGGACGCCGACGCGGCCGAGCTCATCGAGGGCGTCTTCCGCTCGCGCGGCATGACGGTCATGTCGCGCTCGCGTGCCGAGGCCGCCGTGCGCACCGCGGACGGGGTCGAGGTCACGCTCGCCGACGGCCGGGTCGTCCAGGGCACCCACGTCCTGCTCGCGGTCGGCTCCATCCCCTCGACGCAGGGCATCGGGATCGAGGAGGCGGGGGTGCGCCTCACGCCGAGCGGGCACGTCCAGGTCGACAAGGTCTCGCGCACCTCGGTGCGGGGCATCTACGCGGCCGGTGACTGCACGGGCATCCTGCCGCTGGCCTCGGTCGCGGCGATGCAGGGCCGGGTCGCCATGTCGCACGCCCTGGGCGACGCCGTGAGTCCCATCAAGCTGCGCACGGTCGCGGCGAACATCTTCACGGCCCCCGAGATCGCGACCGTCGGGTACAGCGAGGAGAAGCTCAAGGAGCAGGGCTCCAAGTACGTGACCACGACCCTGCCCCTCGCCCGCAACCCGCGCGCCAAGATGCTCGGCATGCGCGACGGGTTCGTCAAGCTGTTCGCGCACCCCGAGGCCGGCGTCGTGCTCGGAGGCGTGGTCGTGGCACCGCGGGCCAGCGAGCTCGTCTTCCCCATCACGCTCGCGGTCGCGCACCGTCTCACGGTGGACGACGTGGCCGAGGCCTTCACGGTCTACCCGTCGCTGAGCGGGTCCATCGCCGAGGTGGCCCGCATGCTCCACCACCGCGAGGACTGAGCCGCCGCGAGAGCGGCGCCGGGCGCTCCGGGCGGGCGGCGCCGCGGCCCTCACGGCCGCGGCGCTGCCCCTACTCCTGCTCCGTTCCGACCGGCCGGACCACCGCGACGAGCGGGCGGTGGTCGGACCAGGCGGCGTCGAGCACCGTGACGCGCTGGAACTCCAGACCCGAGCCGAACACCCAGTCGATCCGGTAGGCCGGAGCGTCCGCAGGAGAGGTCAGGTCGCCGGGGTTCCCGACGTCGTCCTGCCCGCTGACGAGCCCGTGGGACTCGACGAGCTCGATCTCGTCCCAGCCGGGCTCGGCGTTGAGGTCTCCCGCCAGCAGGTACGGACCGGTCACGGGCTCGGCCGCGAACAGCGCGTCGAGCTGGTCGAGACGGGTCGGGGTGTTCGCCTCACGGTGCTGGAGGTGCACCGAGGCCACCCGGACGCCGTCGGGCCAGGTGGTGTCGTCGTCCACAGGGGTGAACGTCGCTGAGATCGTCGAGCGGTTCTGCGGTCCCGCGCCCAGCGGCAGGGCGAGACGCGCGACGTCGCTCGCCGCGACCACGTCGGGGTTCCAGAGGATCGCGTTGCCGAACTGACGGTCGGCAGCGCCCACGAACTCGACCTCCAGGCCCGTCTCCCGGGCGAGGTAGGACGCCATGTCCACGCCGCCCCCGAGCACCCAGCCGCGGGAGACCTCCTGGAGGGTCACGACCTGCGCGCCCGAGTCGCGGACGATCGCGACGACCTCGTCGAGGTCGACCGACGGCGTCGCGCTCACGCCGTAGTGCAGGTTCCAGTCGAGCACCGTGAGGCGCTGCTCGCGGTCGGCGACCGCGACGGGGCCCGCGCTCGTCGAGACGAGCACCGCGCCGGCGGCGGCCAGGGCCGCGACGGCCGCGGTGACGGGCAGGGAGATGCGCAGGCCCGGCGCGGGCGCGTGGGTGACGTCGGCCGCACGGCCGGTCGCCGCCCCTTCGCCCTCCACGACGTCGGCCGGGGCTCTGCGCGCGCGTCGCAGGCCCGCGACCGCCAGCACTGCCGCGACGGCGACCGGGACGGTCGCGTTGGGCACGGGCAGGGGGACGTCGTAGTCGAGCTGGTACACGAGCAGCGGCAGGATCAGGCCCAGCCCGACGGCGGAGCTCACCCCCGCCAGACGCGCCCACCCGAGCTCGTGGGCCGGTCGGGTCAGTGCGTGGCGCACCGCGTCGGTCGCTGTCGCCGCGAGCCCCACGACGCACACCAGCAGCGCCCAGCCGAGCGGCGACGAGACGTCCTGCGTGCGTCCTGGCACCAGGAACAGGACCGCGGTGAACGCGGGCAGCAGCACGAGCGAGACCCATCGGCCGGTCGTGGCCAGGGCGCGAGCGGCCGGGCTGCTCGTCCCGGCGACGCCCCAGAGCGGGAGCAGCCCGACGACCAGGGCCGTGGCGGCGACCGCCCCGCCGGCCACGGGCAGGGAGAGCCCGGTCTGCGACGCGACGAACGCGGGGTTGCCGAAGACCATGACGCCCAGCGCGAGGTAGGGGCCCAGCACCCACAGACCGCGCGATCCCGGGGTCGCGGGGTCACGACGCAGGAGCCAGGCAGCGACCACGCCCAACCCGCCGAGGAGGACCGGCGCGACCCAGCCGAGCAGGTCCGTGCGCCAGTACGCGTCCCACGTGCCGTGCAGCAGGCTGACACCGGCCGCGCCGAGGATCCCGAGACCGACGCCCATGGCGACCATCCGGCCGTTGGACGGACGGGCCGGGCCTGCGAGGTCACCGTCGAGGTCGGCCGTGGGGTCGGGCCGGGTGCCGCTCGCGAACCCCGCGACCAGGACGACGGTCGCGACCGCGAGCGCGGCACCCCCGAGGCCCAGGCCGTAGCGGGCGGTGCCGAGCCAGGAGCCCGACGCGGCCGCGATCCCGAGGCCCTGCAGGCCCAGGCGCCACACCACGAGCGCGACGACGGCCCCCACGACGACGCGCCCGTTCACGGGCAGGCGGGCCGCGACGATGGTCACGGCGAGGGCCGGGGCTGCGTAGGTGACCAACGCCGTGACCGCGGCCGTGACGACACCCGAGGTGAAGGCGTGGTCCAGCAGCGGCCCGCTCGCCCGGACCATCTCGACCGCGAGCGCGGTGACGACCGTGAGCAGCAGCAGCCTCGCCGCGTTGCCGCGTCCGAGGCTCGCCACCCGGCGTGCCGCGTGCGCGAGCTGGCGTCGCGTCGCGTGCGGAGCACTGCCAGAGGCGGTGGGTGCGTCCGGCAGTGCAGGAGAGTCCGCTCCCGGGGCGTCGGGGGAGTGCGCAGGCGGTGCCTCGACGAGGGTCGGGGACTCTGCCGAGGGCCCCACCGGCTCGCTCGGCCCCGTCCCGGCGGTCTCGACGGTCGGCGCGAAGCGTGCGTCGGTCCGCGAGGGCGAGGGCGAGGGCGAGGGCGACCTGACGGGGTGCGGGGATTCGGCGCGCGGGTGGGACGGAGCCGCCGCGACCTGCTCGATCGCCGCGGTGTGCGGGGCACGGTGCACCGTGCTGTCGGCCCTGCGGGCCAGGTCGGCGAGCTCTGCTGCACGCTCGGCGGCGCGACGTTCTGCCCGGGTCAGGGGCGTCGACGGCTCGTCCCGCGAGGCGTCCGCGGTGGGGGGAGCGGTCGAGGTCGGCGGGTCGTCCGGGAGGTCGGTGCGCGTGCGGTGGTCGTCGGTCACGGCCCGACCGTACTAGGGACCGCTGACGCCGCGGCGGGGGACGCGCGACGTTCACGGGTCGCTCACCCGCTCCCCCGCCTCTACTGTGATGCGCATCACAGAATGTGGGCGATCGTGCCACACTGAGAAGCAGTCGTCGACGACCCGGGCCGCCGCTCACCGAGCCACGCCCGGGAGGGAGGCCAGCATGACGAGCACCGTCCCCGCCCCGCACGACGGGGTGGTCGGCCACGTCGTCGGGGGCAGCCCCGTGCGGGAGGCCGAGAGGTTCGGACCGGTCCACGACCCCGCCACAGGGCACGTCACGGCTCGCGTCGCCCTGGCCTCCGTGGACGACGTCGACCGGGCCGTCGCCGCGGCGCTCGCGGCCTTCCCCGGCTGGGCCTCGACGGGCCTGTCCCGGCGGGTCGAGATCCTCTTCGCGTTCCACGAGCTCCTGCGCACGCACCGCGACGAGATCGCGCACCTGGTCTCGGCCGAGCACGGCAAGGTCGTGAGCGACGCCGAGGGCGAGGTCTCGCGCGCGCTCGAGAACGTCGAGTTCGCCGCGGGGATCCCGCACCTGCTCAAGGGCGGGTTCAGCCAGCAGGTCGCCACGGGCGTGGACGTCCACGAGGTCAAGCAGCCGCTGGGCGTCATGGCGGGCATCACACCGTTCAACTTTCCGGCCATGGTGCCGCTGTGGATGATCCCGACGGCGATCGCGTGCGGCAACACGTTCGTCCTCAAACCGAGCGAGCGTGACCCCTCGGTCTCCCTCCTGCTCGTTCGCCTCCTCGCGCAGGCAGGACTTCCCGACGGCGTCGTCAACGTGGTGCAGGGTGACCGGGTCGCGGTCGACCGGCTCCTGGAGCACCCCGACGTCGCGGCGGTCAGCTTCGTCGGCTCGACGCCCGTCGCGCGGCACGTCTACGAGACGGGTACGCGTCACGGCAAGCGGGTCCAGGCCCTGGGCGGGGCGAAGAACCACCTGGTCGTGCTGCCCGACGCCGAGCTCGACGCCGCGGCCGACGCGGCGGTCTCGGCGGGGTACGGGTCAGCAGGTGAGCGGTGCATGGCGATCTCGGTCGTGGTCGCGGTCGGCGAGATCGGCGACCGGCTGGTCGAGGCGATCCGCACGCGCGTGGCGGGTCTCGTCGTCGGGCCGGGGAACGACCCCACCTCCCAGATGGGCCCCCTCATCACGGCCGAGCACCGCGACCGTGTCGCGGCGCGCGTGCAGAGCGCGCTCGACGAGGGCGCGAGCCTCGTCGTGGACGGACGCGCGGGGCCACCCGTGACCGCCGGGGCCGACGGCGTGGACCTGAGCGGGGGGTTCTTCCTGCGCCCGAGCCTGGTCGACCACGTGCGGCCCGAGCACACCGTGTACCGCGAGGAGGTGTTCGGCCCCGTGCTCTCGGTCGTCCGCGTCGAGTCGTTCGACGACGCGCTGCGGCTCGTCAACGAGAACCCCTACGGCAACGGGGCGGCGCTCTTCACGCGCGACGGCGGTGCGGCCCGACGCTTCGAGGTCGAGGCGCAGGCCGGGATGATCGGGATCAACGTCCCCATCCCCGTGCCGGTCGGCTACTACTCGTTCGGGGGGTGGAAGGGCTCGCTGTTCGGCGACTCGCACATCTACGGACCCGAGGCCATCCACTTCTCGACGCGGACCAAGGTCGTGACGTCGCGGTGGCCCGACCCGGCGACGAGCGCGATCGACCTCGGCTTCCCCCGGAACAGGTGACGACCGATGACTTCACAGGACGGCCGGAGGAGACACGTGACCGCGCGACCCGACGCGGGGACCGGGCGGCCGACCGGACGGAGGGCCGGCGCATGACCCACGAGTCGACGAGCGCGGGGCGGCGTGACCGCGAGGACGCCCACGTCTTCTACTCCTGGTCGGCCCAGGAGCTGATCCACCCCGTGACGATCGCGGGCGGAGAGGGCGCCTGGTTCTGGGACACCGACGGGCGCCGCTACCTGGACTTCGCGTCACAGCTGATCAACCTCAACCTCGGGCACCAGCACCCCGCGCTCGTGGGCGCGATCCAGGAGCAGGCCGGACGGCTCGCGACCGTCGCCCCGTCGTTCGCGAACCCGGTGCGCAGCGAGCTCGCGCGGCTCGTCGTCGAGCGTGCGCCGGGAGGTGCCGCCGGCGGGCTGGACCGGGTCTTCTTCACCAACGGCGGGGCCGACGCGGTCGAGAACGCCGTCCGCCTGGCGCGGCGCCACACGGGACGCCAGAAGGTCCTGGCGGCCTACCGCTCGTACCACGGGAACACGGGCACGGCCGTGACGGCCACGGGGGACCCGCGGCGGTGGCCCAACGAGGTGGACCCCGGCGTGCGGCACTTCTTCGGGCCCTACACCTACCGCTCGGCGTTCGGCGCCGCGGACGACGCCGAGGAGTGCGTGGCGGCGCTGCGCCACCTGCGCGAGGTCGTCGAGCTCGAGGGCCCCGGGACGATCGCGGCGATCCTGCTCGAGACGGTCGTGGGGACCAACGGTGTGCTCGTCCCGCCCGACGGCTACCTCGCAGGCGTGCGTGAGCTGTGCGACGAGCACGGCATCCTGTACGTCGCCGACGAGGTCATGGTCGGGTTCGGACGCGTGGGCGAGTGGTTCGCGGTCGACCGCTGGGGGGTCGTGCCCGACCTCGTGGTCTTCGCCAAGGGCGTGAACTCGGGGTACGTGCCGCTCGGCGGCGTCATCATCTCGGAGCGGGTCGCCGCGAGCTTCGACCACGTCGCGTTCCCCGGCGGCCTGACCTACTCGGGACACCCGCTCGCGTGCGCCCCGGGCGTCGCGAGCATCCGGGTCTTCGAGGAGCAGGGGATCCTCGACCGCGTCCGCACCCTGGGCGAGAAGGTGATCGGGGCGCGCCTGCAGGAGATGGCCGCTCGGCACCCGAGCGTGGGGGAGGTGCGCGGGCTCGGTTTCCTGTGGGCGATCGAGCTCGTCCGCGACCCTGCCACCCGCGAGCGCCTCGTGCCCTTCCAGGGGACGGCGGCCCAGAACGCGCCCATGGCCCAGGTCGTCGCGGCCGTGACCGCGGGCGGCGTCTGGCCCTTCCCCCAGGTCAACCGGCTGCACCTCGCCCCGCCGCTCGTGACGTCGGTCGAGGACCTCGAGCACGGCCTCGACGTGGTCGACGCGGCGCTCGACGTCGCCGACCGGTACGTCGTCGAGGCCTCACCCACCTGACCCTCCTGACCTGCCGCTCCGCGCCACCGTCCCGACCCGACCCGCGGGAGCACCACCCGCAGGAACCCCACCGCACCAGCCGACCCAGCAGCCCCAGCAGCCCCACAGACCCGAGGAGAACCCATGATCGTGCGAGCCGCCCTCACCCAGGTCCGCTGGACCGGCGACCAGGAGTCCATGCTCGCGGCCCACGAGACGTTCACGCGCCAGGCCGCGGACCAGGGTGCCCAGGTCATCTGCTTCCAGGAGGTGTTCAACGCGCCCTACTTCCCCCAGGTCGAGGACGCCGCGTTCTACTCCTACGCCGAGCAGGTGCCGGGCCCCACGACCGAGCGTTTCGCGGCCCTCGCCAAGGAGCTGGGCATCGTGATCGTCCTGCCGGTGTACGAGCTCGAGCAGCCCGGGATCCTCTACAACACCGCGGCCGTGATCGACGCCGACGGCAGCTACCTCGGCAAGTACCGCAAGACCCACATCCCGCACCTGCCAGGGTTCTGGGAGAAGTTCTACTTCCGCCCCGGCAACCTCGGCTACCCGGTCTTCGACACCGCGGTCGGGCGGATCGGGGTCTACATCTGCTACGACCGGCACTTCCCCGAGGGCTGGCGGGCCCTGGGGCTCGCGGGAGCGACCATCGTCTTCAACCCGAGCGCCACGAGCCGAGGCCTGTCGAACTACCTGTGGAAGCTCGAGCAGCCCGCGGCGGCCGTGGCCAACGAGTACTACGTCGGGGCCATCAACCGGGTCGGGTTCGAGGAGCTCGGGTCGAACGACTTCTACGGCACGAGCTACTTCGTGAGCCCGGAGGGGGCGTTCGTGGGCGAGACCGCCGACGCCTACGAGGAGGAGCTCGTGGTCCGCGACCTCGACCTCGACGTGCTGACCGAGGTCCGCAACCGCTGGCAGTTCTACCGCGACCGCCGCCCCGACGCCTACGGCCCGTTGACGGCGCCCTGAGCCGCCGCCGAGCCGGCGCCGCGCCGGCGCCGCGTCAGCCCGGAGCCGGCCCCGACAGGAGGACCGACCGACGAACGAGAGGACCGCACCATGGCACTGACCCTCATCACGGGAGGCACCGTCGTCGGGCCCACCGGGCGCTCACGCGCCGACGTCCTGCTCGACGGCGAGCAGGTCGCCGCGCTGGTGCGCCCGGGCGACACGACGCTCGGGGTGGACCTCGCCTCGGTCGCCGAGACCGTGGTCGACGCGACCGGCAAGTACGTGATCCCGGGCGCCGTGGACCCGCACACCCACATGGAGCTGCCGTTCGGCGGCACGGCCGCCTCGGACACGTTCGAGACCGGGACGCGCGCCGCGGCCTGGGGAGGCACGACGACGATCGTCGACTTCGCGGTCCAGCGCACCGGCGAACGGGTCCAGGACTCGCTCGCCGCCTGGTTCGCCAAGGCCGAGGGGAACTGCGCGATCGACTACGGCTTCCACCAGATCCTCGGCGGCGTCGACGACGACTCGCTCAGGGCCATGGACGAGCTCGTGACCGAGGGCATCACGAGCTTCAAGCTCTTCATGGCCTACCCCGGGGTCTTCTACAGCGACGACGGACAGATCCTGCGTGCCATGCAGAAGGCGGCGACCAACGGTTCGATGGTCATGATGCACGCCGAGAACGGCATCGCGATCGACGTCCTGGTGCGCCAGGCGATCGACCGCGGCGACACGGCCCCGTACTTCCACGGCACCACGCGCCCGTGGGAGACCGAGGAGGAGGCCACGCACCGCGCGATCATGCTCGCGCGGCTCGCCGGTGCCCCGCTCTACGTGGTGCACATGTCGGCCAAGCAGGCCGTCGCCACGCTCGCCCGCGCCCGCGACGACGGCTGGAACGTGTTCGGCGAGACGTGCCCGCAGTACCTGTACCTGTCGCTCGAGGAACAGCTCGGAGCCAGGAGCGAGGAGTGGGGCGACTTCGAGGGTGCCAAGTGGGTCTGCTCGACCCCGCTGCGCTCGCGGGCCGAGGGCCACCAGGACGAGCTGTGGCGCTACCTGCGCACGGGCGACCTGTCCGTGGTGAGCACCGACCACTGCCCGTTCTGCATGAAGGAGCAGAAGGAGCTCGGGCTCGGCGACTTCTCCAAGATCCCCAACGGGATCGGCGGCGTCGAGCACCGCCTCGACCTCGTCTACCAGGGCGTGGTCGACGGGAAGATCTCGCTCGAGCGCTGGGTCGAGCTGTGCTGCACGACGCCGGCGCGCATGTTCGGGCTGGGTGACCGCAAGGGCGTGCTCACCCCGGGGGCCGACGCCGACGTCGTGGTGTACGACCCCGCCGGGCACACGTCGATCGGGTACACCGCGGACGCGGACACGGCGCACGGGAAGCGCAAGACCCACCACATGAACATGGACCACTCCGCCTGGGAGGGTTTCGAGATCGACGGGCACGTCGACGTCGTGATCTCGCGCGGCAAGGTCCTGGTCTCGGACGGCGAGTACCACGGGCACCCCGGGCACGGGCAGTACCTGCGCCGCAGCACCTCGGCGTACCTCCGATGACGAGCAGGAGCCAGCCATGACCGCGACCGGCACGGCCGACCGCCTCGACCTGGGCGTCGTCCTGCAGACCAACCCGCCCGCGTGGCGCGTCGTCGACCTCGCGCGGCGCGCAGAGCTCCACGGGTTCAGCCACGTGTGGACGTTCGACTCCCACCTCCTCTGGCAGGAGCCGTTCGTCATCTACTCCCAGATCCTGTCCGCGACCCACCGCGTGACCGTCGGTCCCATGGTCACCAACCCCGCGACGCGCGACGTGACCGTGACCGCCTCGCTCTTCGCGACCCTCAACGACATGTTCGGCAACCGCACGGTCTGCGGGATCGGCCGCGGGGACTCCGCGGTCCGGGTGACCAACGGCAAGCCCGTGACCCTCGCCGAGCTGCGGGCAGCCGTCACGACCGTCCGGGGGCTCGCCGGCGGGCAGTCCGTCGAGTACCACGGCTCGACCCTGCACCTGCCCTGGGCCCCGGACAGCCGCACCCCCGTGTGGGTAGCGGCCTACGGCCCGCGCGCGCTGGCGCTCGCGGGCGAGGTCGGGGACGGCTTCATCCTCCAGCTCGCCGACCCGGACATCGTGGCCTGGTCGATCGACGCGGTGCGCCAGGCCGCCGAGCGGGCCGGCCGCGACCCTGCCGAGGTGACCATCTGCGTGGCCGCACCCGCGTACGTGACGGACGAGACGCCGTCGGGCACGGGCGGGGACGGGCCCGTGAACAGGGGAGGGCGGTCGCTCGCCCACGCCTACGACCAGTGCCGCTGGTTCGGCGGCATGGTCGGCAACCACGTCGCGGAGATCGTCGCGCGCTACGGGGCGGGGGAGGGCACGGGGACGGGCGGCGACGGGCCGAGCATCCCGCGCGCCCTGACCGACTTCGTCGCCGGGCGGGTCGACTACGACTACAACGAGCACGGGCGCGCAGGGAACACGCACACCGCGTTCGTGAGCGACGAGATCCTGGACCGGTTCTGCCTGGTCGGGCCGCCCGAGCGGCACGTCGAGCGGCTGCTCGAGCTCAAGGCGCTCGGCGTCGACCAGTTCGCGCTCTACCTCCAGCACGACGCGAACGACGAGACGCTCCAGGCCTACGGCGAGCTGGTCCGTCCCGCGGTCCAGGAGGCGGGCCGGGTCCGGGAGTGAGTCCCCGACCGGTGGGTCAGGCGAACAGCTCCTGACCCACGAACGCTCCCTGGGCGCCGCCCAGCGTGGCGCCCTCGGCGACCCCGCGCGGCACGGCCCAGATCCCGGAGCCCGTGTGCCGCAGGTACTCGCTCATGAGGTCGTGCTTGGCGAGGGCGTTCTGCATCGGCACGTACTGGGTCGCCGGGTCACGCACGTACGCGAGGAAGAACAGCCCCGCGTCGAGCCTGCCCAGCCCGTCCGAGCCGTCGGTGTAGTTGTAGCCGCGCCGCAGCATGCGCGCGCCGCCGTTGCTCGTGGGGTGCGCGAGGCGCACGTGGGACGCCGGGTCGATGAGCGGGACGCCCCCGCGGCCCGCGGCCTCGAAGTCGGGCTCGGTGCGCTCCTCGCCGCCGGACAGCGGCGCCCCCGAGCCCTTGGTGCGCCCCACGATGGTCTCCTGCTCACGCAGGGGCGCGCGGTCCCACGTCTCGATCGTCATGCGGATGCGGCGCGCGACCAGGTACGAGCCGCCCGCGAGCCAGTCGGCCCCGTCGCCCGGCGCGACCCACACGTGCTCGTCGATCGCCGAGGACTCCTCGGACGTGATGTTGGCCGTGCCGTCCTTGAAGCCGAACAGGTTGCGGGGCGTGGGCTGAGCGGTCGTGGTCGACGACGTGCGCCCGTAGCCGAGCTGGCTCCAGCGCACCGACGCGGTGCCGAACGCGATGCGCGCGAGGTTGCGGATCGCGTGGACCGCGACCTGCGGGTCGTTCGCGCACGCCTGGACGGCGAGGTCTCCGCCGCAGCGTGCGTCCTCGAGCATGTCGCCCGGGAAGTGCGGCAGGTCCGCGAGGAGGTCGGGCTTGCGCCCGGCGAGGCCGAACCGGGCCGACCCGTCGGCCGCCGTGAAGAACGAGGGACCGAACCCGAACGTGATCGTCAGCCCGGAGGCCGGCAGGCCCTCGGCCTCGCCCGTGTCGTCCGGCGGCGCGTCGTACGGGCCCGACATGGGTCCGAACTCCCCGGCGGGCAGGCCCTGCGTCATGCGCGAGGCCGCGAGCGTCCACGCGCGCAGCAGCGCGACCACCTCGTCGCGGTCCTGGGTCGTGACGTCCCAGGTCGCGAAGTGCAGGCTGTCCTGGACCGGGGTCGTGATCCCGGCCTGGTGCTCGCCCGTGAACGCGAACGCGCCGTCGCCCTCGGCAGGACCTGCGCTCGGCGCGGTGTCCCGCGCCGAGGCGGTCGCGCTCCCGGCGAGGAAGCCTCCCGCGAGCCCCGCCCCGGCCAGCCCGACGCCGGCCATCCCCAGGACGGCTCGCCGCGAGATGCGGCGCGCCTCCCGGGTCGGCTCGGTCGGTCGCGTGGGGTCACCGGGTCCGGTGGTCCCACGGGGTGCGTCGGGCCCCTCGAGGGCGGAGGAGCCGGCGTCGGGCTGGTCTGGAGCGGTCGTCATGGTGCGTCGGTCCTCAGAGCACCACGGCGGCGGTGAGCTGCGAGAGCGGCTCGCTCAGCGAGTCGACGGCCTGCGAGAGCGCCTTGACCTGCTCGGGCGTGAGGTCGGTGTAGAGCACGAACCCGTCGCCCTGCTTCTGCTCGTCGAGCAGGCCCTGGAGGGTCGCGAAGCGCTCGTCGAGCGTCGTGGCGAGCTCCTCGTCCTTGGCCGAGACCACGTCGCGCAGACCGTCGTAGGCGACCTTGGCGCCGTCGACGTTGGCCTGGAAGTCCCACAGGTCGGTGTGCGACCAGATCTCCTCCTCGCCCGTGACCTTGCCCGTCGCGACCTCGTCGAGCAGGCCCTTGGCGCCGTTGCCGATCGCGGGCGCGTCGATGCCGTCCGCGAACGACGCCTCGTGCGTGCGGTCGAAGAGCTCCTGGGTGTCGGCGAGGAGCTGGTCGGCGTACTGCGTGCGCTGCTCGGGGGTCAGGGCCACGTAGGTCTCACCGTCGTTGGCCTCGGGCGCGGGCTGCCACAGGTCCTTCTCGAGCAGGTGCCAGCCGGTCCACTCCTGACCCTCCTCGAGGTCGGCCTCGCGCAGGTCCATCTTGGGGTCGAGGTCGCCGAACGACTCGGCCACGGGCTCGATGCGCTCCCAGTGCACGCGCACGGGGGCGTAGAGGGCCTGGGCGGCCTCGTCGTCGCCCGCCTTGTACGCGGCCACGAACTCCTGGGTGCCCTCGAGGAGCTGCTCGGTCTGGTCCTTGACGTACGCGACGTAGTTGGTCGAGGCCAGGGCGATCTGGTCGGCGACCGCACCCGTGGGCTCGATGTCCTTGCCCGAGTCGGTCACGGTGAAGTCGGAGCGGATGCCGTCGCCGATCATGCCGGGCTTGCACGCGGTCACGTACTCGCCGGGCTTGGCCGTGAGCACCAGGTCGCGGCTGATGCCAGGACCGATGTTCTCGACCTCGGACACGATCCGCAGGCCGTCCTCGGCGAGCAGGTAGAACTCGGTCACGTCGTCGCCCGTGTTGGTCACGGTGAAGACGATGTTGCCCGACGGTGCCTCGGCGGCCGAGAGCGTGCACGCGTCGGCCGACGAGTCGACCGTGAGCTTCGCGGAGCCGGCGGCCGAGCCGTCCGAGCCGGCGGGGGCCGGGTCGTTGGGCGTGCACGCGGCGAGGAGCGGGACGAGAAGAGCGGCAGCGAGCAGCGGCGCTGCGGCGTGGGTGGCCCGTGAGCGGGTCATCGGTTTCCTCCGGGAGTCGTGACGGTGGTTGCCGGGGTGCTGGCCTGCGCGGGGGCACTGCTGCGAGGCGCGCTGAACCAGACGGTCCGGACGAAGAAGAACAGCGTGGGGACGAGGTAGAGCCACCAGGCGGCGAGCTCGAGCCAGGTGGTCGCGGGGGAGAAGTTGAAGACGCCCTTGAGGACCGTGCCGTACCAGCTCGACGGCGGGATCTGCGCGCTGACGTCGAACGCCAGGTTGTGCAGCCCGGGCAGGATGCCGGCCTCCTGGAGGTCGTGCACGCCGTAGGAGAGGACCCCCGCGGCCACCACGACGAGGAAGAGCCCGGTCCAGGCGAAGAAGACCCGCAGGTTGAGCCTGACGGCGCCCTTGTAGACGGCCCAGCCGAGCAGGACGGCCACGGCCAGGCCGAGCACGGCCCCGAGCAGGGGCTTGGTCGTGGTGCCCGTGGCCTGGGCGCCCGCCCACAGGAAGAGCGCGGTCTCGAGGCCCTCGCGCCCGACGGCGAGCAGCGCCATGACGACCACGGCCCACCTCCCGGCGGCGACGGCGTCGTCGAGCTTGTGCTGCAGGTCGGTCTTGAGGTGCCGGGCCGTCTTGCCCATCCAGAAGATCATCCACGTGATGAGGCCGACCGCGACGATCGAGAGCGTGCCGCCGATGGCCTCCTGGGCCTCGAACGTCAGCCCCTGCGGTCCGTAGGTCAGGGCCGCGCCGAACCCGATCGAGACGGCCACGGCGATGCCGACTCCGAGCCAGAGGAAGGGGAGCAGGTCGCGCCGACCGGTCTTGACGAGGTAGGCGACGAGGATGCTGACGACGAGCGCGGCCTCGAGGCCTTCACGCAGGCCGATGAGAAAGTTGGCGAACACGGGAGTCCTTCGACGGGTCGCGGGGCGGTGAGCCCGGGAGCCGGAGGCCGGGGCGACCGGTGGCCGCAGCGGTGGCGCCCCCGCTCTGGAACGCGGGTCCCAGTTTGGTAAGGCTTGCCTTCCTCCGCGAGAACAGTACTCCCGTCGCCGGGTCGTCGACACCCGTGCCCACGTGAGCCGTCCCACACGGACGGGGAGCCGCCCCCTGGCCGGGGCGCCTCGATCTTGGTACGATGGTCCCAAGTTCCTCCGACGAGGGACGCGCGGACGAGGGAGCAGTACCCGCACGGACAAGACTGACTCAGAGGGGTTACTTGTCATGGCTTGGGTTGTCCTCGTCCTCTCCGGGATGCTGGAGGCCGTCTGGGCGACGGCGCTGTCCGCCTCGGAGAACTTCACGCGCAAGCGACCGACCGTCGTCTTCGCCGTCTCCCTGATCCTGAGCATGGTCGGTCTCGCGTGGGCCATGACCTCGCTGCCCACGGGCACCGCCTACGCGGTGTGGGTCGGCATCGGCGCCACGCTCACGGTCGTCTGGGGATTCTTCACCGGGTCCGAGACCTTCACCTGGCTGCGCGGACTGCTCCTGGTCCTGCTCGTCGGGTCCGTGGTCGGCCTCAAGGTGGTGAGCTGACGTGCCGTGGATCGTCCTGCTCGTCAGCGCCGTCTTCGAGGCCGTCTGGGCCACGGCCCTCGGCAAGTCCGACGGGTTCTCCCAGCTCGTCCCGTCGATCGTGTTCTTCGTCGCGCTCGCCGTCAGCATGGGCGGGCTCGGCTGGGCCGTGAAGCACATCCCGATCGGCACCGCCTACGCGGTGTGGGTCGGGATCGGTGCGGCCCTGACCGTGTCCTACGCGATCCTGACGGGCGACGAGTCCGCCTCGGTCGGCAAGGTCGTCTTCATCGCGGGCATCATCGCCGCGGTCGTGGGGCTCAAGCTCGTCCCGCACGGGCCCGCGAAGGACCCCGCGCCGACTGAGGTCGAGGGCGCCCCGACCGACCGGTCGGACCGCTAGCGACCACGCGGCGAACGGCCCGTGGCCACCCTCGGACGTCGAGGGCCGGCCACGGGCCGTTCTCGCGCCCGGAGCACGCCGTGCGGGGGCCGTCCTCGTCAGCGGACCTCCGCGAACCGCCCCACGAGCTCGGGCCACGCGTCCCGGAACGCGTCCAGCAGGGGGAGCGAGAGCACGTCCTCGACCGCGACCCACGCGATCTCGAGGCTCTCGGCGTCGGTGGCGCGCGCCTCGAGGTGAGCACCCGGCACGACCTCCGCGAGCACGGTCGTGTACCGCCACGGCCCGTGGTCCAGGACCCGGTCGCCCACGATGCTCACGAGGGCGGGGTCCACCCCGGCCTCCTCGTGGGCCTCGCGCAGCGCGCCCTGCTCGGGGGTCTCGTCGGGGTGGATCGCGCCGCCGGGTACACCCCACGTGCCGCCCTGGTCGCTCCAGGTCGCCCGGTGCTGGAGCAGGACGTGGCTCACCCGTCCGTCCTCGCCGCGGCGCGCGACGAGCAGGCCCGCGGCTCCCGCGAGCCCCCAGTGCCGCCTGCCGCACGTGCACTCGACCCACCCGTCCCCGGGCTGGAGGTGTCGAGGGGCGCGGGGGGCGTCGGTCGAGGTGGACGGAGGTGCGGGCTCGGTCGGGATCGTCACGGTCCCACCCTGCCATCCGGCGGGCCGGACGGGACAGTGCGCGGCCTGGGTGACCACGTCGTGGACAGGAGCCCGCACGGGGCTCACGTCGCGCGGCGACGCCGGCCGACCGTGAGCACCCCGTACGCGGCGAGCCCCACCACGACCCCCCAGAACGCCGAGCCGACGTGGGCGACCACGATCCCCGAGGTCGTGACGACGAGCGTCAGCACCGCTGCTTCGAGGGCCGCGGGGGACGGGCTCGTACCGGGCGTCGAGGCCGCGGGGGCGAAGGTTCCCGCGAGGGCGCTCGTGAGCGCGCCGACCAGCGCGACACCCGCGACGGTCGTGACCAGGGCCGCCGGGACGGCGTGGAAGAGGCCGACCAGGCTCCCCGCGAACGTCCCCACGACCAGGTACCCGACCCCGCACGCGACCCCCGCGACGTAGCGGCGCGTGCGGTCCTCGTGCGCCTCCGGGCCCGTGCAGATGCCCGCGGTGATCGCGGCCAGGTTGATGCCGTGCGCGCCGAACGGCGCCAGGAAGGCCCAGGCCGCGGCGGTCCCGCCGACCAGCAGCCGGCTGTTCGGGCGGTAGCCGCTCGCACGCAGCATCTCCAGACCCGGGCCGTTCTGGGCGCTGAGCGTCACGAGCAGGAGCGGGACGGAGATCCCGACGACCGCGCCCAGGTCGAGCGTCGGGGTGGTCCACTCGGGGACGGCCAGGGCGAGCGCGGTCGTCGAGCGCGAGACGTCGCCCGCGACGAGCGCCGCCACGACCCCGGCGAGCAGCGCCGCCAGCACGGCGTAGCGCGGTGCGAGGCGGCGCACCACGACGAACGCGACGGCGACGCTCGCCCCGATCACCGGCGAGCCGACCGCGCTCACGACCGCACCCAGGACGAACGGGAGCAGGACCCCCGCGAGCAGCGCCGAGAGGATCTGGGGCGGGACCGCCGCCAGGAGCCTGCCGAACACGCCGCTCGCACCGAGCGCGAGCGCCGCCACCGCCGCGACGAGGTAGGCGCCCACGACGTCCGAGAACTCGAAGTCTCCCAGCGTGCCGAGCAGCAGGGCCGCCCCGGGCGTCGACCAGGCCGTGATGACCGGCTGGCGGGTCAGCAGGCTCAGGACCACGCCCGTCAGTCCGCTGCCGATCGAGACGGCCCACAGCCAGGAGGTCGTCTGGGCCGTCGTGAGACCACCGTCGTGCGCGGCCTGCAGGATGATGAGGGACGGTCCGGCGAACGAGACCATGACCGCGACCAGGCCCGCGACCACGGCCGAGACCGACGCGGCGCGCACCGGGCCGGGGGACGGTGCCGGTCCCGTGAGCAGGTCCACGGTCCGGGAGGGTGTGGCGCGGGGGCTCCTGGCAGGAGGCGGCGAGGGTGGGGCGGACGTCACGGGCCCACCCTGCCACCGCAGTGACCTCGTGCGCGGGAACCGGGCGGGGAGACGGCCGTGCGACCTTCAGGCCGGCGTGACCCGAGGCATCGGTGGTGCCGGAGGACAAGGTCCCGGACGGGGCGGCGGACCCCGAATTCGGTGGACGCGCGGCCCCGTGCCCCGCACCATGGACGGGTGAGTCATCCCGAGCCGAACATCGTGTCCGACCCGACCGCAGAGGATGCCTCGACAGGCGCCGACGCCAGGCCCTCCTACACCCCTGAGTCCAGCGACCCCGCGGCCGTCCCCAACGGTCCCGCGAGCCTGCCCGAGGCCGCGGACCAGGCGGAGCCCACCGACCCGTCCGGCCCGTCCCGCCCTTCCGGAGCGACCCCGACGGACGACGAGGCCGACAAGCCGCGCTGGCGCCGTGACGCCACGATCTTCCTGGGCGGGCAGACCGTCTCCCTGTTCGGGTCGATGCTCGTGCAGTACGCGATCATGTGGCACCTGACCCTCGAGACCAAGTCCGGTGGTGTGCTCGCCCTGGCCGCGGTGTTCGGCTTCCTGCCGCAGGCGGTCGTGTCGATCTTCGGCGGGGTCTGGGCGGACCGGCTCAACCGCAAGTTCCTCATCATCGCGGCCGACGCCTCGATCGCGGTCACGACCCTCGCGCTCGCGCTGCTCATGCTCTCGGGCAGCGACGACCTGTGGTTCATCTACGCCGCCCTCGCGATCCGCTCGGTCGGCGCGGGGATCCAGATGCCCGCGGTGTCCTCGCTCCTCCCGCAGCTCGTCCCGGTGAGCAAGCTCATGCGGGTCAACGGCATCAACGGGTCGATCCAGTCGGCCATGACGTTGCTCGCCCCCGCGGTCGCGGCGGGCGTCTACGCGAGCGCCTCGATCGTCGCGATCTTCTTCGTCGACGTCGTCACTGCCGTGATCGGGATCGGCCTCCTGGCGCTGATCCCCGTGACCAAGGTGCTGCGCACCGACGTGGGCGCGGGCGAGAAGGTCGGGTACTTCGACGACCTCGTGGGCGGCCTGCGCTACCTGCGCGGCCACACCTTCGTGCGCTGGGTCCTGGGCCTCTACGCGGTCGTGTTCCTGCTGATCGTGGCCCCGTCCTACCTCACGCCGCTCATGGTCGTGCGGACGTTCGGCGAAGAGGTCTGGAAGCTCACGGCCAACGAGCTCGCGTTCTCGTTCGGCGCGATCGTCGGCGGCGTGCTGCTCGCCACCTGGGGCGGGCTCAAGAACCGGGTCGCGATGAT